>NZ_JBTLRD010000016.1:0-84474 GCF_054584775.1 Polaribacter litoreus
TGAACCACCTGCAGGAGTATTTGCCAATGCTATTGTAGCTAAAATTTCTCCATTTACTCTTTCTGTAAAGGTAACATTACCAGAAATTCCTGATACTGCTTTCTCACCTAAATCGTAGGTAATGGTGTTTTCTGTTAGTGCATTTTCACCAATATCTCCTTGAGCAACGATTGTACTTAAATTATCGGAACTTAAATGAACATTAATGTAACCATCGAAGTTTAACAATTCTTCGTAGGTAATTCTTGAACCATCATCTTTGTTAGAAAATGTGGTAACACTTCTTCCTGTATCTCCATCTACTGGATTTAGACTTACTACAATACCACCACCTTCTAAAGCAGAATTTGCATGTATATGTGCTGGATGTGAACCTCCTTCTGGAGTATTATTTAACGCTAAAACAACAGTTACCGAGGCATCTTGATTTTTTATAAATCTGGCAGTACCTGAAATTCCTGCTACTGCTTTTTCTTCTAAATTATATGTTGTTGCCAAACCTGTTGGTGTTGTAAACAAGTGCTCATCATCATTATCGCAACTTGTAAAGGCGATAAATGAAAACACTAATAATAAAATCGATGTAAATTTTTTCATAATTTTGTTTATATTTTTTATTTATTTGTTAAACAAATCTAACACAATAAAATGTTTAAATGAAGTAAACTTTGAACCTATATTGGCATTTAACAAAGCATTAGCATAGTTGATATTAATTTTACTAAAGTTTTCCCAATTATGTTAAAATCAAATTAATTTAACTCAATTATTTTCTTAGTTGTAGTTTTTTTCAATAAAATGATGCAAAAGAAGCACGCTAAATTTTATGTGTTGGCTTTTTTATTACTTTCGTGCTACGATGATCATCTCAAAAAAAATATTACCTGTTATTGTTATTTCTCAATTCTTTTGTACATCATTATGGTTTGCAAGTAATGGTGTTATGAACAGTTTGGTAGCAACATTCTCTTTAAATGATAATGCTCTTAGCCTACTAACATCTGCTGTACAATTTGGTTTTATTGCAGGCACGTTATTATTCGCAGTATTGTGTATTGTAGATCGTTTTTCTCCATCAAAAGTTTTCTTTTTTAGTGCTGTTTTTGGTGCCATTTTTAATATATCTATGATATATAACAATCAATCCTTGTTTACTTTGTTCATATTACGTTTTTTTATTGGATTTTTTTTAGCTGGTGTTTATCCTGTAGGTATGAAAATAGCTACAGATTATTACAATAAAGGTTTGGGAAAGTCTTTAGGATTTTTAGTTGGAGCTTTGGTTATTGGTACTGCTTTACCTCATTTATTGAAAGATCTTCTTATTCATTTTTCTTGGAAAAGTGTACTTATTATAACTTCTATTTTAGCTGTTTTTGGTGGTTCATTGATGTTGGTTTTTGTTAAGAATGGACCATACAGAAGCCAAAGTACTAATCTAGATTTATCTGCTTGTTTTAAAGTTTTTAGAAATAAAAACTTTAGAAAAGCTGCTTTTGGCTATTTTGGACATATGTGGGAATTATATACTTTTTGGACCTTTATACCTATTTTGCTATCAATTTATGAAAATATGAACAGTAATATTTCTTTTAATATACCTTTGCTTTCTTTTTTAATTATTGGAATTGGTAGTTTTGCTTGTGTTTTGAGTGGATATATTTCAGAAAAAATAGGAATACAAAAAACGGCATTTAGTTTTCTTCTATTATCTTGCTTATGTTGTTTAATATGTCCTTTTATTTTTTTGAGTACTAATCAATATGTTTTTGTTTCTTTTTTAGTTTTTTGGGGAATTGTAGTTATCGGAGATTCGCCTCTATTTTCTACAATGGTGGCACAAAACGCTCCTAAAAAAGATAAAGGGACTGCATTAACTATTGTGAATTGCGTTGGTTTTTCGATAACGATTATTAGTATTTTAGCTTTAAACCAAATAAGAATAATTACTGAATCTAATTTGGTTTTTATGATTTTAGCTATTGGACCAATTTTAGGCTTAATTGCTATAAAAAGAAAAACTCCTGATGAACAGGAGTTTTAAGATATTTTATAACTTATAATTATTACTCATTTTGTTTTTTAATTAAATTTAAAGCAGAACCTTCATTATACCAATCAATTTGTGCTTTGTTGTATGTATGATTTAGTTTGATGGTGTCTTTGCTATCATCTGTATGTACAACTTCTAAAGTCAACTGTTTGTCTGGAGCAAATTCATTTAAATCTACAAAATTAAAAATATCATCCTCTTGAATTAAATCATAATCTGCTTCATTATCAAAAGTTAGCCCTAACATTCCTTGCTTTTTTAAATTAGTTTCATGAATTCTTGCAAAAGATTTAACAATAACAGCAGCAACACCTAAATGTCTTGGTTGCATTGCAGCATGTTCTCTAGAAGAACCTTCTCCGTAATTATGGTCTCCAACAACTACTGTTTTAATGCCCTCTTTTTTGTATGCTCTTTGTACTGCAGGTACAGCATCATATTCACCTGTTAATTGATTTTTTACAAAGTTTGTTTTTTTATTAAACGCGTTTACAGCACCAATTAGAGTATTGTTTGCAATATTATCTAAATGACCTCTAAAGCGTAACCAAGGCCCAGCCATAGAAATATGATCTGTAGTACATTTTCCAAAAGCTTTAATTAATAATTTAGCTCCTGTAATTGAATTTCCTAAAGGCTCAAAAGGGGTTAATAATTGTAATCTTTCTGAATCTTCATTAACAGCAATTTCTACATTACTTCCATCTTCTTTTGGTGCAAGATATCCATTTTCTTTTACATCAAAACCTTTTGGTGGTAATTCCCAACCTGTTGGTTCATCTAGCATTACTTCCTCTCCATTTTCATTAATTAATGTATCTTTTAAAGGATTAAAATCTAAACGACCTGCTATGGCAATAGCCGCTGTAATTTCTGGTGAAGCCACAAACGCGTGTGTATTTGGGTTTCCATCTGCCCTTTTAGCAAAATTTCTATTAAATGAATGTACAATACTATTTTTAGGAGCATTTTTAGGATCTGAATATCTAGCCCATTGCCCAATACAAGGACCACAAGCATTCGTAAAAATTTTTGCCCCTAATTTTTCAAAGATTCCTAAAATACCATCTCTATCTGCAGTGTACCTTACTTTTTCAGAACCTGGATTGATACCAAATTCTGCTTTTGTTTTTAAACCTTTATCTAAAGCTTGTTGCGCTATGGATGAAGCTCTTGATAAATCTTCATAAGATGAATTTGTACAAGAACCTATTAACCCCCACTCTACTTGCATTGGCCAATTATTTTCTTGTGCTTTTTCTGTCATAGCAGCACCAACTTCTGTAGATAAGTCTGGTGTAAAAGGTCCGTTTAACAATGGTCCTAACTCAGATAAATTAATCTCGATAACTTGACCAAAATAATCTTCAGGATTAGCATACACTTCTGGGTCAGCGGTTAAATATTCTTTAACTTTATTCGCAGCATCTGCAACATCTTCTCTTTCTGTAGCACGTAAATAACGTTCCATAGATTCATCATAACCAAAAGTAGACGTAGTTGCGCCTATTTCAGCTCCCATATTACATATTGTTCCTTTTCCTGTACAAGACATAGAAGTTGCGCCAGGGCCAAAATATTCTACAATTGCACCTGTACCTCCTTTTACAGTTAAGATTTCTGCTACTTTTAAAATAACATCTTTAGGAGCTGTCCATCCTGAAAGTTTACCAGTTAGTTTTACACCAATTAGTTTTGGAAATTTTAATTCCCATGCCATACCAGCCATTACATCAACAGCATCAGCACCACCAACACCAATAGCTACCATACCTAAACCACCTGCATTTACTGTATGCGAATCTGTACCAATCATCATCCCTCCTGGAAAAGCATAGTTTTCTAAAACAACTTGATGAATAATACCTGCACCCGGTTTCCAAAAACCAATACCATATTTGTTAGAAACTGACTCTAAAAAATTAAAAACTTCGCTACTTGTGCTATTGGCATGTTTTAAATCTGTTGCTGCACCTTCTTTAGCTTGAATTAAATGATCGCAATGAACGGTTGTTGGAACAGCTACTTTAGGCTTACCTGCTTGCATAAATTGTAATAACGCCATTTGAGCTGTTGCATCTTGACACGCAATTCTATCAGGAGCAAAATCTACATAATCTTTACCTCTTGTAAATTGTTTTGTAGGAACTCCATCCCATAGATGAGAATACAATATTTTTTCGGCCAATGTAAGTGGTTTTCCTGTTATATTACGAGCGGCATCAACGCGTTCTGTAATGTTTGCGTAAACTTCTTTAATCATATCAATATCAAATGCCATAAGTATAAATTTTTTAGTTATTGTTATACCACTAATTTAAATAAATTTATAAGGAAAACAATTGACTTCCTTAATTTTATTTCTATAAAACTATTTTTATAATCTATTTGCATTAATTAACGCGAGTTAGAGACCCTTTTAGGTTGATATCGGTTTATTTTACTAAAAAATAGTAAATCGTTATTTCTAACACTATTGAGTTAAAAATAATTTTTATAGAAAGCAGCTTTCGATGCAAATTGTGTAGCTAAGAAATTTCAAATTTAAAGTAAAATTCCTATATTTTAGTAAAAATGACATTCGTTTTAAAGAATAATAATACATTAATAATTAGCGTTTTTTAAATCGAATTCATGTTAATTTATTTTGATTTTTTCCATAAAAAAAAGCTCAAGTTTAAAACTTGAGCTTTTGTGCTTATTAGTAAACTTTATAGGTTAGCTTACTAATTGTTTTTGTGATGGTTTGAATTTTGTTAAAACAATACCGTCTACTGCTTTTTCGTACTCTGCCATTGTTGGAGTTCTTCCTAAAATTGTAGATAACACCACAACTGGAGTAGAAGATAGTAAAGATTCTCCTTTTTTATCTCCTGTATCTTTTACAACTCGCCCTTGAAATAAACGTGTTGACGTAGCCATTACTGTATCTCCTGGTTCTGCTTTTTCTTGATTACCCATACATAGATTGCATCCTGGGCGCTCTAAATATAACATATTTTGATATTTAGTACGTGCTAGACCTTTAGGAGCATTATCATCAAATTCGAAACCTGAGTACTTTTGTAAAACTTCCCAGTCTCCTTCTGCTTTTAACTCATCAACAATATTATATGTTGGTGGTGCTACAACTAAAGGTGCTTTAAATTCGATTTCGCCTTGTTGCGCTTCGATATTTTTAAGCATTTGTGCCAAAATTTGCATATCACCTTTGTGAATCATGCAAGAACCAATAAAACCTAAGTCTACTTTTTTAGTTCCTCCATAAAAAGATAATGGACGAATAGTATCATGCGTATAACGCTTAGAAACATCTTCATTATTAACATCTGGATCAGCAATCATTGGTTCAGCAATTTCATCTAAATCAATAACAACATCAGCATAATAATTGGCATCAGCATCTGGTTTTAAAGCAGGTTTAATGCCTGTTTTTAGTTCTTGAATTCTGTTATTTGCTTTATCAATTAAGCCTTGTAGCATTTGCTTTTCATTATCCATTCCTTTATCGATCATAATTTGAATACGATCTCTCGAAATTTCTAAAGATTCTATTAATGTATCTTCTTCTGATATACAAATAGATGCTTTGGCTTTCATTTCTGCTGTCCAATCTGTAAAAGTAAAGGCTTGGTCTGAGGTTAATGTACCAATATGAACTTCTATAATTCTTCCTTGAAACACATTTTCTCCACCAAACTGCTTTAACATTTGTTGTTGAGTTGCATGCACTACATCACGAAAATCCATGAAACTTTTCATTTCACCTTTAAAAGTTACCTTAACTGACTCTGGAATTGGCATTGTAGCTTCTCCTGTTGCTAAAGCAAGTGCAACTGTACCAGAATCTGCGCCAAAAGCAACACCTTTAGACATACGTGTATGAGAATCTCCACCAATAATAATATCCCAATCATCAACTGTTATATCATTTAAAACTTTATGAATAACATCGGTCATTGCATGGTACTTTTCTTTAGGATCACGTGCTGTGATTAAACCAAAGTCATTCATAAATTTCATTAATCTTGGAATGTTTGCTTTTGATTTATCATCCCAAACAGATGCTGTGTGACAGCCAGATTGATAACCTGCATCAACAATAGGAGATACGATGGTTGCTGCCATCATTTCTAATTCTTGAGAAGTCATTAAACCAGTAGTGTCTTGAGAACCTACAATGTTTACTTCTACGCGAACATTAGAACCTGCGTGCAATGTTTTTCCAGGAGTAGTACCTACAGCATTTTTGTTAAATATTTTTTCAACAGCTGTTAGACCTTGCCCATCTATAGAAACTTCTTTAGAAGGTGCATAAACTTGAGGAATATCTATACCTAATATTTTACAGGATAAAGTTTGTAATTTTTTACCAAAAACTACAGCGTAAGAACCACCAGCTCTTATAAATTCCATTTTGGGTGGAGTTAGTGCAGCAGAAATATCTTTTAACTCAACATTACCACTATATAATTTCTTTTTCTTAGTGTTGATAGTTAAAACAGTACCTGTGTTTACAGAGTAAACTTGCTTCAAAATTGGCTCTCCTTCTTGATCAACAATTGTATTGCCATCGTCATCTTTTTGCTGTACCCAATTTTTTAAATCGATACCAATACCACCAGTTACTCCAACTGTTGTTAAAAAAATTGGTGCTATACCATTTGTACCAGCGATTACTGGTGCTATATTGATAAATGGTACATAGGGACTTGAAGAGATACCGGTCCATAATGCCACATTATTAACACCAGACATTCTTGAAGAACCTACTCCCATGGTTCCTTTTTCGGCAATTAACATTACTCTTTTATCTGGATGTTGCTCTTTTAAAGCTAACAATTCTTGTTGCATTTCTTTGTTATGTTCAAACATGCACTGGCCATGCAACTCACGGTCTGATCTTGAATGTGCATCTGCTCCTGGTGATAATAAATCTGTAGAAATATCACCAACTCCTGCTATATAAGTAACTACCTCTATTTCTTCTTCTACCTCTGGTAGCTTTGTAAAAAATTCTGCTTTAGCATAACTTTCTAACAATTCTTTAGATATAGGACAACCTTTTTTGTAGGCTTCTTCTAACCTTTCAACATCAGCTTCATATAAAAATACTTGCATTTTTAGCACTTCTGCAGCTTGTTTGGCTATTTTGATATCTTTACCTAACAGCACTAAATCTAATAAAACTTTGATAGAAGTACCTCCTTTCATGTGAGACAATAGCTCAAATGCAAATTCAGTGGAAATTTCTTTAACTTTAGATTCACCAAGAATAATTTCTTTTAAAAACTTTGCTTTTACACTAGCAGCACTGGTTGTACCAGGCAAAACATTATAAATAAAAAAATTTAGAGAATCTTCTCTAAACTCATTATTTACATCTTTAATTTGGTCGATGATTTCGCTTAGTAACTCTGCCCCGTCAATTGGCTTAGGATGAAGCCCTTGACTTTTACGATCTTCTATCTCTTTGAGATAATCTTTGTAAGTATTCATGAAGTAAATCTTTTTTAAACTTATGGCTTTACAATTTGTAGTTTTTAAAAGCTTAAAGTTTGAATTTTTATAAATTTTAGCGTCGCAAACTTACATTTTTTATCTTTATTTTGAAAGATAAATAATAGATTAGCGCTATTAATAAATAAAAAAAGATTATTAACTGAAAGATTGAGTTTTTCTTAATGAAATATCAAAAAATATATCAATATTTAAAGGCTTTTAAAAAATAAAAAGCAGACTTGTAAGCCGAATTCTGTTCCTTTTTTAAAAAGGCTCTTATCATTTATCTAGTCTCGATATTGCTATCGAAATCTATCTGCCTACCCTTTAGAATCGAGCGAGTAGCTCTCAAGCTCTAATATACATGGCATTGCACCTCATAGAGTTTACCTGGTTTCACTACAGCCTAACTGTACTTGCTTTCTGTTGCACTTGTCCTCAACTTACGTTGGACGGATGTTATCCGCTATGAATACTCTGTGGTGTTCGGACTTTCCTCTGTGTTCTAAACTTTATTCGATATCTTTTGTGAAAATTATTTCTATTCACATATAAAATACGGAAAGAAGTTTAGAACAAAGCGATAAGATAAGTCTGCTTTAAATTTTAATATGTTTGATGTTGAACTTGAATTGTTTTAAATTAAAACCTTGTAATAAAATTCTTTTTATAAAAAACCCACTCAAATGAAATTTGAGTGGGAAAAATTGCTATGAAAAAGAAAAAGTGTTATTGATTTCTCAATAACGATACAAATATATATTAAAAATGATTACCAAAAAACATTTATGATAAATTTTACACCTTTTTTTTTAATTTTTAATACTTTTTTAAGAAAACATGTCTTTAACTTTCTCAAAAAATGATTTGTCCGATTTATTTGGGTTAGGTGAAAAGTTATTGTCTTCTACCATATTTTCAAAGAATTGTTTTTGCTCTTTGTTTAATTCTTGAGGTGTCCAAACATTTATATGAATTAAAAAATCTCCTGTACCATAACGTTCTATGCTAGGTAAACCTTTTCCTTTTAAACGTAATATTTTACCTGATTGTGTACCAGGCTCTATCTTAATTTTTACTTTACCTGTAACCGTTTCTACTTCTTTACTTGTACCTAAAACAGCTTCAGAAAAGTTGATATACAAATCGTAATGAATATTTGTACCTTCTCTTTTTAGGGTTTCGTGAGGTATCTCTTCGATTAAAACCAATAAATCTCCAGAAATTGAATTTTTACCAGGAGCATCGTTTCCTTTACCTCCTACTTTTAATTGAACACCTTCAGTAACCCCTGCAGGTATGTTTATTGGTACAGTTTCTTCTTTTATAACCAAACCTTGAGCATCTGCACCATTAGGTTTAGAACTAATAATTTCTCCAGCTCCAGAACAAGTACTACATGTAGTTGCAGTTTGCATTCTCCCTAAAATGGTGTTTTGAATTCTCATCTCTTGACCAGATCCATTACAAGTAGTACACGTTTTATACTTTACACCACTGGCCTGTACTTTTCTACGAACTTTAACTTTTTTCTCTACACCTTTGGCTATTTCTTCTAAGGTTAACTTTACACGAATGCGCATATTACTACCTTTAACTCTGGCTTGTCTTTGGCCTCCACCACCAAAACCCCCAAAGCCACCACCAAAACCACCTCCATTTCCGAAGATATCTCCAAACTGGCTGAAAATGTCGTCCATATTCATTCCACCGCCACCAAAACCACCACCTTGTGGACCATCAAAGGCTGCATGCCCATATTGATCGTAACGTGCTTTTTTGTTTTCATCACTTAAAACTTCGTAAGCCTCAGCTGCTTTTTTAAACTTTTCTTCTGCGGTAGTATCTCCAGGATTTTTATCTGGATGATATTTAATCGCCATTTTCCTGTAGGCTTTCTTTATTTCTGCTTGTGATGCGGATTTAGATATTCCTAATATTTCGTAAAAATCTTGTTTTGCCATTTTCTTTTAGTTTGCAGTTTGCAGTTTTCAGTGAGCAGTCAGTAATTACTGGCTACTGCTTACTGTATACTGAAAACTAATTACTGTCCTATTACTACTTTTGGATAACGAATAATTTTTTCGCCTAATTTATATCCTTTTTCAACACAGTCAATTACCTTACCTTTTAAATCTTCTGATGGTGCTGGAATTTGAGTGATTGCTTCGTGAATTTCTGCGTCAAACACATCTCCTGCATTCACTTCAATTGAAGTTAAGCCTTTTTGAGTTAAAGTGTTTTTTAATTTATCATTAATTAACTGCATTCCTTTTAATAATTCTTTGTCTTTTGCTTTTTTAATTTCTGACAGTCCTCTGTCGAAATCATCCATAATTGGCAACAAAGCTGTCATTAATTCTTGACTTGCAGTTTTAAATAGTTCTATTCTTTCTCTTGTTGTTCTCTTTTTATAGTTTTCAAACTCTGCAAATAGACGTAAGAATTTATCTTTTTCTGCTTGAATTAATTCTTCAGCAGTTGGTTCTTCTTTTACATCTTCTCGCTCAACTTCTTTCTCAACTTCTTGATTTTCTTCTGCTTGAGAATTTGTTTCTTCTTTTTTGATTTCTTCTTCTTTTATTTCTTCTTGCTTACTCATTTTCAGTAATCGTTAAATTGTTTACAATTTATTGTCAAAAACGTTGCCAATAAAAAAATAGTGTCAAATTGACACTATTATAAATTATTTTTAAACATGAGACCAATTTTCGCCAGACTTAATTCGATGTATTTGAGTATCAGAAACCCCAAAACGTTTGGCTATCATTGATATCCTTGTCCGATTATTTTTTAATTGACGTTTAATTATTTTTACTTTTCCTTCAGTTAATTTACCTATATTTTTACTTCTTTTTTCAACAACCTTATCCCAGTTTGGATGACTGAATTGATGTAACTCTTTTTCTCGTTTGGTAGCCCATTTTAAGTTATTTACCTCATTATTATCTTTATCATAATCTAAATGAATTACAAAGCACTGCTCATCGTTTTCTTTTTCTAGAAAATGTTGAGCTACTAATTTATGTACATATCTACTGGTAGATTTGTTATTTACTTCTTGTTTTAGAGATATGGTTTCGTAACCATTTATAAATGTGCGTTTTCTGAGAAATTCTTTGTCATTTTTACAATTAATTACTCTTCCGTAATTAGAAATTTTAAATTTCTCTTTCTTTGAAATTTTTTCATCAAATTGAATTTCTTTCCACTCTTCTTGCCATAAATTTCTGATCATTCTTTAAAAGTTTAATTAATAATAAACAAAACTTTTTCTTTTTCTTATTTAAAATTTTCTTTTTCTAGCAATGTTATTTTTTAATGTTCTATTCTTTCAATTTTTGCTCCAATAGATTTTAGTCGAGCTTCAATATTTTCGTAACCCCTGTCTATTTGTTCTATATTATGAATAATACTAGTGCCTTTTGCAGAAAGTGCTGCAATTAATAAAGATATACCTGCTCTAATGTCTGGAGATGTCATTGTTGTTGCTTTTAAAGTACTTTCAAAATTTTGCCCAATAACAGTGGCTCTATGAGGATCGCATAATATAACTTTTGCGCCCATATCTATTAATTTATCCACAAAAAACAAACGACTTTCAAACATTTTTTGATGAATTAAAACGGTTCCTTTTGCTTGGGTTGCAATAACCAAAACAATACTCAATAAATCTGGCGTAAAGCCTGGCCATGGAGCATCTGCGACTGTTAATACAGATCCGTCTATATAATTCTGAATTTCATAAGATTGTTGTTCAGGTATATAAATGTCATCGCCTATTTTTTCAAATTCAATTCCAAGTTTTGCAAACACATTAGGAATTTGTCCTAAATTCTCCCAGCTTACATTTTTAATTGTTAATTCTGAACGTGTCATAACAGCAACACCAATCCAAGAACCAATTTCAATCATATCTGGCAGTACTCTATGCTCACAACCTCCTAGAGTATCAACACCTGTAATTGTTAGTAAATTAGAGCCTACACCAGTAATGTTTGCTCCCATTTTATTTAACATTTTACACAATTGTTGAATGTAGGGTTCGCAAGCGGCATTGTAGATTGTAGTTGTACCTTTAGCCAAAACAGAAGCCATTAAAATATTGGCAGTACCAGTTACAGAAGCTTCATCTAACAACATATCTGTACCTACTAATTCATCTGCTTCTACTCCATAGAAATATTCTTCTTTATTGTACCTAAAGGTAGCTCCCAAATTAATGAAACCTTCAAAATGTGTGTCTAATCTTCTACGACCAATTTTATCTCCTCCAGGTTTAGGTATATAGCCTTTTCCAAAACGTGCTAGTAATGGACCAACTATCATTATAGAGCCTCTTAATGAGCTACCATCTTTCTTAAATTCAGGAGATTTTAAATATTCTAGTTTAATTTCATCGGCTTGAAAAGTATAAGAATTCCTGCTTAATTTATGTATTTTAACTCCTAATTCTCCTAGAATAAAAATCAATTTATTTACGTCTATAATATCTGGAATATTATGAACTGTAATTTTTTCTGGCGTTAATAAAACTGCACAGAGTATTTGTAAAACTTCATTTTTTGCTCCTTGTGGAGTGATGGTTCCTTGTAATTTATACCCACCTTCAATTTTAAATGATGCCATTGTTAGTACCTTTTTCTACCTTTGTTATGGTGAGTTTTTTTGTGATTATTTTTAGAATGATTTTGCCCTTGGGAATTTCTTTTTCTTAACAAATTTTTACTCTCAGTTAATATTTCATCAGAATTTCTTAAATCGATTTTACCATCAGACAAATCATATAAATGTTTAAAAATAACAGCATCATCTACAGTATCTTTGTTCCAATTTAGGTAACATTTTTTCATGTGATTGGCTATGGTAAATACTAAAGCTTCTTTCATATCTCCTTCATCCCAACTTAAAGCAACATCTATCATTGTTTGTATGTTGTTACCATAATAACGATATCTTGATGCTGATTTTGGGTACGCTAAAGGTTCTGGTTTTTCTTGTAATTCTTCTTTAGAAGGTTGTGGGTAAGGAGAATCTACATCTAAATCAAACTTTGCCATTATAAAAAGTTGATCCCATAATTTATGTTTAAAATCTGGAACATCTCTTAAATGCGGTTGTAAATTTCCCATAACATCTACAATTGCTTTTGCCATTGTGTTACGGTCTTCTTTGGTTTCTAAAGCTACACAATGATCTACTAGTTTTTGAATATGACGTCCATATTCGGGTATTATCATTAATGTTCTTTCTGAATTATATTCTAAATCGAATGTCATTTATCTATTTTTGTGAAGTATTTTATCTAATTGTAATTGAAAACTCTCAAAAAGATTTTTATTGCTTTTCAATCAAACAATTATTATATGTAGTTATTTAACGTTGCAAAATAATTAATTATTACGAATTAGTAATTATTAATTAGAATTAATTATCCAATTACCTTTAATTTTGCAAATTGTAGCAACAATTTCTTTTTACCAACTGTACTAAATTTGATTTCTGCTTTTTTATTGGGTCCTTTTCCTTCTAAAGCAATAACCTCTCCTGCTCCAAACCTATTGTGCTCAACAATATTACCTACTGCCACATCACTATCAAATAAATTTGTTTTTGTTGTGGCCTGTGTTACTTTTTTTAAATTTTTAGGAACAATAATTTCTTTCTTTTTTAAGATTTCTCTTTCCTTTTTTTTACGCTGAATAGGTTTCTGAAAACGAATTCCTTTAGGAGCATCATCAAAAATACTTTTATCAACAAAACGATTTACAGAAGGTTCTGGAACTTTAGGGGTAATGTAATATAAATATTGATCGTCTATTTCTTCTAAAAATCGGCTTGGTTCAGCATCTACCAATTTACCCCATCTGTAACGTGTTTGTGCATAACTTAAATAAGCCACTTTTTCTGCCCTTGTTAAAGCTACGTAAAACAACCTTCGCTCTTCTTCTAACTCACTTCTGGTATTCATGCTCATTGCAGAAGGAAATAAATTTTCTTCTAAACCAACAATGTATACATATAAATATTCTAATCCTTTAGATTGATGAATGGTCATTAAAGAAACACTCGGTTTATCGTTATTTTTCTTAGAATCAAAATCTGTAGCTAAGGCAACATCCTCTAAAAACGTGGTTAAAGAAGCATCTTCACCTTCTTCTATTTTATCGGTAATAAAATCTTTAATTCCGTTTAATAATTCTTGAACGTTTTCTACTTTGCTTACAGCTTCTGGTGTACCGTCTTTTTCTAAGTCTTTTATTAAACGTGTTTGTTTTACAACCGTTTCTGCAATTTCAAAAGCATTTTTAGCTTGCGATTCTATTTGTAATCGTAAAATCATATTCATAAAATTCTGGAGCTTATTTTTTGTTCCTGAATTAATTTTTATATCGATTTTATCAATATACTTTATGATTTCAAAAATGGATTTTTTATAGTGATTTGCAGCAATTGTAAGTCTATCAATGGTTGTAGCTCCAATTCCTCTTGCTGGGTAATTGATAATTCGTTTTAAAGCTTCTTCATCATTTGGGTTGATGAGAATTCGTAAATAAGATAAAATATCTTTTATCTCTTTTCTTTGATAAAAAGAAATTCCTCCATAAATGGTGTACTCGATATTTTTTTTACGCAAGGCATCTTCAATAGCCCTTGATTGTGAATTGGTTCTGTATAACACACAAAAATTATCAGGAGTCATTTGATTGGTTTTCATATTTTCCCAAATAGATTGTGCTACAAAACGACCTTCTTCACCATCAGAAATGGTACGCATCACATTTATGGAATCTCCTGCATCATTAGAGGTCCAAACTTCTTTATCTAACTTGGTTTTATTTCTTGCAATTACAGAGTTAGCTGCGTTTACAATATTTTTTGTGGATCGATAATTTTGCTCTAATTTAAAGGTTTTTACATCAGGATAATCTTTTTGAAAATTTAAAATATTCTGAATATTAGCCCCCCTAAAACTATAAATACTCTGAGAATCATCACCCACTACACAAATATTACCAAATTTATCTGCTAAAGCCCTTACAATGATGTATTGTGAGTGATTTGTATCCTGATACTCATCAACCATAATATATCTAAATCTGTCTTGATATTTTGCCAAAACATCAGGAAAACGAGCCAGTAATTCATTGGTTCTTAACAATAAATCATCAAAATCCATGGCACCAGATTTAAAACATCTGTCTACATATTCTTTATAAATATCACCAACTTTTGGTCTGCTTGCGTGTAAATCTGCTTCTTGTAAATCAGAATTATTAAAGTACGCTCTAACTGTTATTAAGCTATTTTTGAATGATGAAATTCGTCCTAAAATTTGCTTGGCTTTGTAGCGTTCTTTATCCAAGTTCATTTCTTTAATAATTGCAGTTATTAAACGTACTGAATCTTGAGTATCGTAAATTGTAAAGTTGCTAGGAAAACCTAACTTGTCTGCTTCTGATCGTAAAATTCTAGCAAAAACCGAGTGAAAAGTTCCCATCCAAAGGTTTTTGGCTTCACTTTGGCCTACAACTCCTGCAATTCTTTCTTTCATTTCACGAGCTGCTTTGTTGGTAAAAGTTAGCGATAAAATATTAAAAGAATCTACTCCAGATTGCATTAAATGCGCAATTCTATAGGTTAAAACACGTGTTTTTCCAGAACCTGCACCTGCTATAATTATCATTGGACCATCTTTTTGCAAGACAGCCTTTTTTTGTGCTTCGTTTAAAGTATTTAAATAAGTATTCAATGGTAAATTTTGAAAGAATTTAAAAACGTGAAATTAGCCAAACTATTCGTTTTTATAAAGTAACCTTGTTAGTTTTTATTCACAAATTATTTTACAAATATTCGTTCTAAAACCCGAATTAACAAGAATTCGTCTTAAAACCCGAATTTATTAAAATTCGTCTTAAAACCCGAATAATTTTGAAATTGACGATAAAAAAAGTATTTTTACTAAAAATTTACAATGACAAGCATTTTAACAGGCGATATTATAAACTCTAGAAATGTAGCTACACAGCTGTGGTTACCGATCTTAAAAGATGCATTTAATGCTGTTGGAACATCACCTAAAACTTGGGAAATATACAGAGGAGATAGTTTTCAAGTTGAAATTAATTCGATAGATGAAGCATTATTATTTGCTATAAAATTAAAAACAGCCTTAAAGAAAATTAAAAATTTGGATGTTAGAATTGCAATTGGAATTGGAGCAAAAAACGAAACGTTTAAAAACATTACAGAAGGAAATGGAGAAGCGTTTATAAATAGTGGGTTTGCTTTTGATAATCTTTTAAAAAAACAAAATTTAGCAATTAAATCTCCTTGGCCAGACTTTGATAACATCTTAAACACCTCTTTAGCTTTAGCTTTATTAACCATGGATAACTGGACCATAAATTCGGCTACTTTTGCAGAAATGTATTTAAAAAACCCAACACTTACTCAGAAAATTATCGCAAAAAAATTAAATATATCAGAAAGTAGCGCAAGTGAACGTAGAAAAAGAGCTGGTTTAGATGAAATTATGCAATTAGAACAGTTGTACAGAGATTTAATCAACAATAAAACTACAAATTAATGTTACTCTTTTTAAAATTCTTATTAGCACATATTTTGGGTGATTTTGTTTTTCAGTCAGAAAAATGGGTAACAGATAAAGAAAAAAAGAAAGTAAAATCTTTACGTTTATATTTTCATATTGGTGTGCACATTTTATCTTTATTGCTTATCCTTTTATTTGATATACAACAATACTGGTTAGGTTTTCTGTTTATAATTACAACTCATTATAGTATAGATCTTTTAAAATTATATCTTCAGAAGAAAAAAACAAAGCGAATTTGGTTTTTTATAGATCAAATTTTACACTTGTTTATGTTGATGATTGCTGTTTCTTTTTATGAAGATTTTAATTTATCTCTAGAAAATATCATCACCAAAAAAACGTTATTACTACTAATTTTTATATTGATGGTTGTTTTTGTGTCAGCCATTATCATAAAAATAATAATAACACAATGGAATCCTGAAAAGAAAAAAGAAAACGACGATTCACTTGCCAAAGCTGGTAGATATATAGGTATTTTAGAGCGCTTATTTGTTTTTACTTTTGTAATTACAAATCATTGGGAAGGCATAGGATTTTTATTAGCGGCAAAATCTGTTTTTAGATTTGGAGATTTAACATCATCTAAAGACCGAAAACTAACAGAATACATTTTAATTGGTACTTTATTAAGTTTTGGCTTTGCTGTCTTTTTAGGAATTTTATATTTGTATGTTTTAAATAAATTGTAATTTATGGAAGATAAATTGTTAGAAAGCATTGCTTACATTTTACCTGCAGCAGTAACTGGTTTTGTGGCTTATTATATGTTTAATGGATTTATTCAGCAACAAAATAATGAGAAAAAAATGATGTTAATGGCCGAAAGGAAAAAGGAATCATTACCTATAAAACTGCAAGCCTACGAGCGTATGTTGTTGTTTTGTGAGCGCATAAACCCTGTAAAAATGTTGTTGAGGGTAAAACCTTTATCTGAAGATACTTCTGATTATTTGCAGCTAATTATCGCTAATATTGATCAAGAATTTGAGCATAATTTAGTGCAACAAATTTATATTTCTAAGGATGCTTGGCTATCTATTGTTGCATCTAAAAGAGCCATTATTAATAAATTAAAACAAGTGGCAGAAGTTTCTAGTTCTGCAAACAATTTTAGAGAGAATATCTTAATAGATTATTCTAAAACTTTGCCACCTACTGAAACTGCCATCGATTTTATTAAAAGTGAGGTACGAAGATTAATATAATCAAAGAGGCTGTCTGAAAAGTAGGTTTGGATGTCGTTTTTATTGAAGTCAAAAAAATCTATGTATTTAATTATCAATAAATAAGATTTCTCCATTACAGTTGAAAATAACAAATTTTAATACTTTTCAGACAGCCTCTTCTAATTACAATGAACCATTGTAATAGGGGAAAAAACTAAAAGTGTAACCTTACCCCTATTTTGTAATTTCTACCTCTTGTTGAAAACCCAAGGATATCATCATAATCTTCATTTAACATATTGGTTATACCTCCAAAAAAGGTTACGGTTTCATTTAATACTTTATAATTAGCAGTTAGATCTAAAACTTGGTAGCTTTCTAAAATAACATCTTCTTCTGCATTACCAAAAGAACCATATCTATCAAAAACAGTTCTTTCTCCAACATTTTTATAGGTTATATTAAAAAAAGTATTTTTAAGTGGATTATAGTTGATGCTAGCTGTAAACTTATTAGCGGGTATGTAATCGTCAAAATCTTCAAATTGATCTCTATCTATAAAGGTATATGAAAAATTAAACGTTAAAAAATCTGTAGGAATAATGTTTGTATTGAACTCAAAACCATTGGCATCAGATGAACCATTGGCATATTTAAAAGTAGTATTATTAAAAATAATAGCATCTTCTTCATTTCTATTAAAATAAACAACGTCTAGATGAATCCAATCTTGATAGCCAGCTTCAAAACCTATTTCAAAAGTTTGGTTCGATTCTGGTTTTAAATCAATATTACCAGCAAAACCATCATATAATTGATACAAACTTGGTGCAATAAAGGCAGTACTGTAAGATGTAATTAGCTTTAAAGAGGTTTTATCATTTTTAAGCGCCGCAAATGCCAAGTTTCCATCATACACCAAATGGTTTCCATAAATGTTATGCATGTTATAGCGTCCTCCAACATTTACACTTAATCCAGAATTACTAATATATACCAAACTAGCATAAGGGTCAACTGTATTAAAATTGGCAATATCTTTATCTATTATTGCAAACGGAGTTTCGGTTTGATTGGAATGTTCTTGGTAATTGATTCCTGTAATTAATTGTAATTTATCAGAATATTCGTATTTGTTTACCAAATCTAAATTTATACTTTGCCCATTAAATTGATAATTGTCTAAAGTATTTGAGAAAGAATTGAATTGATCTAAACCTCTTTTTACCTTATTTAAAGAAGCTAAAAGATATAATTGCCCTTTTTTGTAAGTAAAACTAGGCTTTATTCCAAATCTTACTTGTTTTTGATTTCCCTCATTAACCTCGCTATCTGCAAAAGCACCAGTATCAAAACCATACTCAAACTCATCAAAATTAAAAAAAGATTGTATAGAAAACTTTTTATGAAATGTATAGCCTAATTTTAATAAAATATTTCTACTGTAAAAACCATCTTCCTCAAAAGTGGTATTTGAATTGCTTTTTGCAGACGACATTCCATCAACTTTAGTCATACTAAAAGAACTCAAAAAATTGAATTTCCCTAAAGTGCCATTCACAGAAACATTTTGATTGTTATCTGCCGAATTTTCTCCTTTTATTGTTGCTGTATGATTAGTTCCCACACTAGTTTCAAAAGTACCTGAAATTTTATCTTTTGATGATTTCTTTAAAATGATATTAATCACTGCAGTTGCAGCACCAGAGCCATATAAGGTAGATGAAGCACCTTTTAAAATTTCGATACTTTCAATTTGGCTAACTGCCAATAAACGCAAATCAAACTCTTGATTAATACCTGATTGATCTGTAACAGGTACACCATCAATAAGCACTAAAACCTGCCTACTTCTGCCACCTCTAACATAAATATTTCTTGGTTCTGCTGCATTAGCGTTTACACCTCTAACATCTATTCCAACAACGTTATTTAAGATTTCAATAACATTTTTACCTGCATTTTCTTGTAATTGTTTTTGGGTAATTTTAGTAATTACTTTACCTGTGTTTTCTTTTTTTAAAGCAAACTTTGTAGCCGTAACTACAATTTCTCCTAAAGATTCTACATTTTCTTTTTTCTCTTTTTGTGCAAAAAGATTTTTACTGATAAAACTGCATACCAGCAAGCTTACAATTAATAATTGTTTTTTCATTATAATGATTTAGTTTAAAATTTGTCTTTAATTATTTTTATAAAAGACAATAGTTAGTTAGTCCGAAACCATTTTCGGATTTTTTTAAATAAATCAGGTAAATTTTGTGTACAAATAGTTATTAGTACATAAACTTTTATCCCGAAAGTTTTTACTCGTGATAATGGCAGGTCTCCTGACTTGTTTTTATGTTATTTGCCTTCCCAACAGTATATGTCAGTGGCTTCAGAATAAATAACATCCTCTACAGAGGTACTGAAACTAGTTCAGTATAAACTTACAGTTGCGGGTACAGTTCTGGTTTTTCACCAGATTCCCTTTTAATTCAATACAAAATGATTTTTTGCATTAAAACCAAAATCTTTGCAAATGTATATGTATTCTTTTTAAGAATCTAATAAAATCTATCATCAATTTTATATCTTTAAAAATTCAATATTTAATGATTTATGAGAATAGAAAATGACTTAAAATTAGGTTTTAAAGATGTTATGATTCGCCCTAAACGTTCCACTTTAAAATCACGATCAGAGGTAAATTTAGAAAGAGAATTTAAATTTTTACACAGTAATATTGTTTGGAAAGGAGTGCCAATTATGGCTGCAAATATGGATACTGTTGGCACATTTGAAATGGCAATTGCTTTAGCTAAACATAAAATGTTTACCGCAATTCACAAACATTATTCTATAAACGAGTGGCGTAATTTTGCGACAAATTCATCCGAAGAAGTTTTAAAAAATATTGCTGTAAGTACAGGAACTGGAAAAGAAGATTCTAAAAAAGTAAAAACCATTTTAAATGAATTTTCTCAAATAAATTTTATCTGTATTGATGTTGCCAATGGCTATTCTGAACATTTTGTAGATTTTGTTAAAAAAATGAGAGCTAATCATCCTAATAAAATAATTATAGCAGGTAACGTAGTTACTGGTGAAATGGTAGAAGAATTATTATTAGCTGGTGCTGATATTGTAAAAGTAGGTATTGGCCCAGGTTCTGTATGCACAACCAGAGTAAAAACAGGTGTTGGATATCCACAACTATCTGCAATTATAGAATGTGCTGATGCTGCACACGGAATGGGAGGACAAATTATTTCTGATGGAGGTTGTAAAATTCCTGGTGATTTATCTAAAGCTTTTGGAGGAAGTGCAGATTTTGTAATGTTGGGTGGCATGTTAGCTGGGCATACAGAAAGTGGAGGCGAATTGATTGAGAAAAATGGCGAAAAATTTAAAGCTTTTTATGGCATGAGTTCAGAAACTGCAATGAATAAACATTCTGGAGGGGTTGCCAATTATAGAGCTTCTGAAGGAAAAACAGTAAAAGTGCCATTTAGAGGAGATGTAGAACACACCATCATAGATATTTTAGGAGGCATACGATCTACCTGCACTTATGTAGGTGCCAAAAGGTTGAAAGAATTGACCAAAAGAACAACGTTTATTAGAGTTCAAGAACAAGAAAACCAAGTATATTCATGATTAAAAAGGTATTGGTTTTTAGTTGTTGGTTTTTAGTGTTTTTTTCTTGCAAAAAAGAAATTCAAAAACCTGAAGATGAAATAGTTCAAAAAAGCAACATAAAATATGCAAAGGGTTTTGATATTATTAATCAGAATGGAAGTAAAAAGTTAATTATAAAATCGGCATTCCAAAACTCTAAAAATACTTTTGAGTTTCTTATTAAAACTAAAATTACAGATACAAATATTAATCATAAATATAAAGTAATAGAAGTTCCTGTCAAAAAAATTGTTGTTACATCAACAACACATATTCCAATGGTAGAATTATTAGGTGAAGAAGCATCTATAATAGGTTTTCCTTATTCTAAGTATGTATCGTCAGAAAAAACAAGACAATTAATTGATGCAGGTAAAATAAAAGAAATTGGCAAAGAAAGTGCTTTAAACACCGAAATTTTATTGGATTTGCAACCACAATTGGTGGTTGGTTACAGTGTTTCTGCTGCAGATAAATCATTAACCACAATTCAAAAATCTGGAATAAATGTGATTTATAATGGAGATTGGCTAGAAGAAACTCCTTTAGGAAGAGCAGAATGGATTAAATTTTTTGGTGTATTATACAATAAAGAACAAAAAGCCGATAGTATTTTTAAAGAAATTGAATCTAACTACCTAGAAGCAAAACATATAGCTTTAAAAACCTCTAAAAAACCTACAATTTTATCTGGAGCCATAATGAGCAAGGATATTTGGAACTTACCTGCTGGTAATAGTTTTGTAGCACAATATTTAAAGGATGCCAATTTGAATTATTTATGGAAAAATACAGAAGGAAAAGGAAGTCTTTCTTTGAGTTTTGAAAGCGTATTTGATAAAGCGCATAATTCTGATTATTGGATTGCACCTGGCTATTTTTTATCAAAAGAACAAATGATAAGAAGCAACAAATTATATGCAAAATTTAAAGCATTTCAAGAAAACGCTATATATACTCCAACTACTAAAAAAGGAAAAACTGGTGGTGTTCTTTACTACGAACTTGCACCTACAAGGCCAGATTTGGTTTTAAAAGATATTATTAAAATTACCAACCCAAAAGTATTACCCAATTACCAATTGACTTTTTTTGAACAAATGCAATAACTTTTATTGTTGCTGCTGTTCTTGCTGTTTTTTGTTTAATTTTTCCTTTTCTTGATATTGATTCCTTACAAGAGAAGCAGCTTTTTCAGATTCTTTTTCTTCGTTATCTTTTTCTATCATATGGTTATTGAGTTTATGTGTTTACAACTATAAACATAAATGATAAATATTAAAAATATTATTTGATTTTATTTTATAAAAAAACTCCAGAAAAACTGGAGTTCGTTATTAAAAGTTGGGGAATTATTTATTTGTTAGTATTACAAAAGTAAGTAATAGAAGTATTTTTAACTGTTTTTTATAGGGTAGTTTTTGGGTAGTTTATCAGGTATTTCATCGTATATATGTTTTATAAAATTAATTATCAGACAAGTTATACGCCTCTTTTCTATTTTTAATATGTAACTTTTCATAAATATTTTTAATATGAAATTTTACAGTATTAATAGAAATATTTATAGATTCGGCAATTTCTTTATTTGATTTTCCTTGTAAAATTAAATCAAAAATTTCTCTTTCTCTTATACTTAGATTTTGGATATTATTTTTGATTGATTTTGTTTTACTTTTTTTATTTTTTTCCTTTAAGAGATTAGAATATGTAATAATCTCTTGTGTCATAAATTCATTTTCTTTTTTTAATGCTTTCATTCTATACAATACAGCTACAGATAATACTATCATTTCTGTAAATGCACCAATTTTTATGTTGTTTTGATTTGTATGAAATATAGAAAATCCTAAAAAATTTAACACAAAAAAATCTATTGCAAGAAATAATATTATAACAAATGAAAACGCTAATATTTTAGTGTAAAAGTTCTTTTTAAATAATAAAACTGAACTAAACCAATAAATTGTTAATAAAGAAAAAACCAATATATTAACAAATAGCAGATAATAGTAATTTTTACTTTTTAAATATAATAACCCAAGTATTATAATAATGGTTCCTAATGCATAACTAAATCTTTTTAGCTTTGGATAATAATGATCTAAAAACAAATAGCTATTTGCAAATTTTGATGAAAAAAACGCTAAAAAATAATAGTTCGAAATCATCAACACATCATTAATATTTTTATCTACATTTAAATAATTTAGCATTCCATCCATAATAAAAACACCAAATGATGTGCTACCTAAAAACAACGCATAATATAAAAAAGCATCATCTTTAAAAAGCACATAATAGCATATATTATAAATTATCACTAAAAAGGCAAAACCATAATAAAACCCATTTAGCAATAAATGATTGTTCTCTTTTACAATAGAAGTTTCTAAACTATTAAGTTCTACAGGAATATAAGCGTGTAATTTAGGCGATACTTTTACATAAACATCAGATTTTCTGGTAAATTGATAGCTTAAGTAACGTTGATTTTTAAGTTTCTGTAGTTTCTTGTTATTTTGATATGCCTCTACTCCACTAATTCTTTCATAAACAATTTTAAAAATATATGCTTCCTTGGTAGAATCTGATGGAATTTTAAACCAATACACATCATCAGAATATTTTTCTAAAATTTGTTTGTCTAGTTTTTGAAAACTACCTGAAGAAATATTTTCTTTAGTGAATGTATGAGAAGAATCTTTTAAAAAATAAACTTTATTCTGACAAATACTATGTAGAGAAAAGCAAAGAAATAATAAAAATAATTTAAACCTCATTCTTTTTATGCTCAAGTGTTATTTCTCTCAAATATAAGAATAATGGAAAAGTAAATGCAACTGCAACTAAAAACGTTAAAGGAATTAAAGTCCACCAATATTTAATTTTTAAGCGAAGTGACTCAGGAATCATAAAAGCAAAAAAAGTTAAACACACTACAGTTAAATCTGCTCCAAAAGATTTACCTGCAAAATTTTGCTGTGCATCTTTAAAAAAACCAATAAAATTAGCGTCTTTTACTGTGTTAAAATATTGAATATTGTAATACCAGGTATAGCAAATTCCAAGAACAGCCAGTGCTAAATAAATATGTTTACGTTTCATCTTTTTTATCTTATAATTTAATCTCATTTGCAATGTATAACAATCCGCATTTTTATTGTGTTAAGCAATTTATTCATTTGATTCAATCAAACTTAATTGCAATTATTAAGATTTAAGCTCACATAAAATGTACCTAATTATCTTGAAATACATCTTTATTTTATTATCAATTATTGTTGTTTTTAATCAAACTCAATGTTAATCGATTAAAACGAACAAACAATAAAACTGAAGCTGTAGATAAACCTGCTAGCAAACCTAACCAAATACCAAAACTACCATACATGTTTTCTTTTCCTAAAAAGTAAGACACAGGAAAACCAACACACCAATAAGAAATAAAAGTTAATATTGTTGGTATTTTTACATCTTGTAAACCACGCAAAGCTCCTAAAACTACCACCTGAATACTATCCGAAATTTGAAAAATTGCAGCAGCCAACAATAATTTTGATGCTATAGAAATTACCTCCATATTATCTACATAATTAACAGTATCGTCTAAATCCACATAAATTTTTGGTAAAACTTGATGGAATAAAAAGAAAAAAGTCGCAAATATAGTCGCAAAAATAATCCCTAGTAAAAAAATAGAAAATGCTATTCTACGCAATTCTTTAAAATTTTGTAATCCTTTTTGATTACCAACTCTAATCATAGAAGCCACACTTAAACCCATTGCCACCATAAATGTCATAGATGACAAATTTAACGCAATTTGATTGGCTGCCTGCGGATTTTTACCCAATAAACCACTCAACCAAATGGCTGCTGTAAAAATAGCCACTTCAAAAAACATTTGCATAGCGCTTAAAGAACCCAAATTGATGATTTTTTTTATCATTAAAATGTCTAAAACAAAGAATTTCAAATTGCTGATAATTCTTTTAGAACGCGCTTTATTTTTTAACAAAAGCCATAAGTAAATCACCATAATAATTCGCGATACTAAAGTTCCGTAAGCAGCACCAACAACGCCCATCTCTGGAAAACCAAACTTTCCGAAAATGAATAAATAATTCAAAACAACATTTACAATATTGGCAATTAATGTAGCATACATTGGGTATTTGGTCATAGACATACCATCACTAAATTGTTTAATGGCCTGAAAAATAATTAACGGAATTAAAGAAAAAGCCACTAAATTTAAATACGGAATTGCCAAAGCCACAACCTCTTCTGGTTGTTGCATAAAATGCATTAAAGGTTTTGCAAAAAAGACCATTAAAAACAATAAAACACCCAAAGAAGTACATAAAAAGAGTCCGTTTTTAAAAGTTGCTCTTGCTTGTTTTAAATTATCAGAAGCATCTGCTTCTGCAATTAAAGGTGTAATTGCAGTAGAAAAACCTATACCAATAGACATAGCAATAAACATAAAACTATTCCCCAAAGAAACTGCTGCCAATTCTGCAGTACCCAGTTGCCCAACCATTATATTATCAATAAAAGCAACAAAAGTATGCCCAAGCATCCCTAACATTACAGGCGCTGCAAGTTTCCAATTGTATTTAAATTCTGATGTATACTGCCTTATATTCACGAAATTCATTGAAATTTGAACTGCGAAGATACAGATTACATATTCTTTTTTTAAGATGAACTTCACAGTTTTTACAAATCTATTTCAATAAAAATACCTATTTTTGATCATCATAAAAAAATATAAAATGGCAAATATTACATTAAAAGGAAATGCAATTCACACAGTTGGAAATTTACCTGAAATTGGTAAAGAGGCTCCTAATTTTACATTGGTAGCCGGAGATTTATCTCATAAAAGTTTGGCCGATTTTGAAGGAAAAAATATTATTTTAAATATTTTTCCTAGTATAGATACTGGTACTTGCGCAATGTCTGTAAGAGAGTTTAATAAAAAAGCAGCCGATTTAGAAAATACAGTAGTATTGTGTATCTCTAGAGATTTACCCTTTGCTCAAGGCCGTTTTTGTGGTGCAGAAGGTATTGAAAATGTTGTAATGTTGTCGGACTTTGCCAAAGGAAGTTTTGGCGCAGACTATGGATTAACTATAGAAGATGGACCACTAGCGCAATTACACTCTAGATGTATAGTAATTATTGATACTGATGGAAAAATTATTTATACAGAACAAGTTCCTGAAATAGCTGACGAACCAAATTACGACGCTGCCTTAAACGCTTTATAAAATGAAAAACCCTAAAGATGGTTTTATTAGAGGTAGAATTCGAAGTTTAAAATTCGCCTTTAAAGGTCTATGGATTTTAATGACTACAGAAGATAGTATAAAAGCTCAGCTGTTTTTTACCTTAATTGCCATAATTTTAGGGTTCTTTTTTAATATTTCTCTGACAGAGTGGGCTATACAATTTTTAGCCATCGGTTTGGTACTTGTAGCAGAAGCTTGTAATTCTGCAATAGAAGAAGTAGCAGATTTTATTCATCCAGATTATCATGTTAAAATTGGACTTATTAAAGACATCGCTGCAGGAGCGCCTACCTTTGCTGCTTTAATATCATTAGTTATTGCATGCATTATTTATATCCCTAAAATTTCTGCTTTATTTTAAGCAAATATGTATATTTACACCCTTAAAAATAGTCAACATTTTTAATGGTAAAAAAGAAAGAAAGCACTAAGAAAACAACGAATACAACAACGAAAAAATCGAATATTTTTTCCTCGTTTAAATCAAGACAAACCCAAACTATTGTTGGTTTTTTCTTAATTTTATTCGGGTTGTTTCTTTGTATTGCTTTCATTTCGTTTTTCTTTAGTTGGCAAGAAGATCAAAGTACACTAGAATACCTTACAGATAAAACTATTAAAAGTAAAAATTTGTTAGGTAAAATTGGTGCAAACTTAAG
The DNA here is from genome assembly GCF_054584775.1 of Polaribacter litoreus. NCBI lineage: Bacteria > Pseudomonadati > Bacteroidota > Flavobacteriia > Flavobacteriales > Flavobacteriaceae > Polaribacter > Polaribacter litoreus. The sequence continues at coordinate 26,964 of NZ_JBTLRD010000016.1, forward strand.
CCACTTTTTTATATACGATGGTTTTGGTTTGGCTGCATTTATTATTGCATTTCAGCTGTTTTTATCTGGTTTTTATATTTTAGCCAAAAAGAGGTTTTCAGAAATAATTATTTCTTGGAATTGGAATATGGCTGCTATGCTTTGGCTTTCTTTAGCATTTGGGTTTTTGAGTCATAAATATGCTTTATTATCTGGCGTTATTGGTTTTGAAATTAACAATTATCTACAAAATTTTATAGGTAAAACAGGCTTGGTAATTGCTTTAATATTTTTACTGATAACGTATGCTGTATTGCGTTATAAAGTAAATATTGATGCTTTTATTGAAAAAATGAAGCAAAGAAAAGCTGAACGAGAAGCAGAAAAAGAAACTCAAAAATTACAAGATTTAGAAAATACTAAATTACAAGAAAGCACAAAAAAAACAGTTCAAGAAACAAAATCATCAGTAATAGATAAACAAAAACCTGTTATTGAAGAAGATAAAGAGGATAAATCAGAATTTGAATTATCCGTTAAAAATTTAAAGCCTACAATTAGTAATTATTCTGATGTAAAAAATAACATTGAAGAAAAAACTTTAAAAAAGGAAAATGATTCTGAACCCTATTTTAAAGTAGAACAACCTCAAGAAGATACAGTTGAAGATATGAATGATGTTGGTATAGATGTAGCTGTAGCAAGAGAAGAAGAAGCATCTACAGAAAATTTATCAGATAAAATTTTAAAAGATTTTGGTGAGTTTGATCCAACATTAGAATTATCTAACTTTCGTTTTCCAACTTTCAACTTGTTAAAACAATACAATGAAAGTATTTCTATAGATCCTGAAGAATTAGAGGCAAACAAAAACAGAATAGTAGAAACTTTAAAGAATTATAAAATTGGCATTGCTGAAATTAAAGCAACTGTTGGTCCCACAATTACACTTTATGAAATTGTACCAGAAGCAGGAATTCGTATTTCTAAAATTAAAAATTTAGAAGATGACATTGCTTTATCTCTATCTGCTTTAGGAATTCGTATTATTGCACCTATTCCAGGAAAGGGAACCATAGGTATAGAGGTACCCAATAAAAAATCGACCATAGTTTCTATGCATTCTGCAATTTCATCAAAAAAATTTCAAGAATCACAAATGCAACTTCCAATTGCTTTGGGTAAAACCATTTCTAATGAAACTTTTGTGGTAGACTTGGCAAAAATGCCTCACTTATTAATGGCGGGTGCAACAGGACAAGGTAAATCTGTAGGCTTAAATGCAGTACTAACATCACTTTTATACAAAAAACATCCAGCAGAAGTAAAGTTTATTTTGGTTGATCCTAAGAAAGTAGAATTAACACTATTTAATAAAATAGAACGTCATTACCTGGCAAAATTACCTGGTGAAGATGAAGCCATTATTACAGACACCACTAAAGTTGTACATACATTAAATTCGCTTTGTATAGAAATGGACAATCGTTACGATTTGCTAAAAGCAGCCATGGTGCGTAACATTAAAGAGTACAATACTAAGTTTAAAAAGCGTAAATTAAATCCTAATGATGGCCATCAATTTTTACCCTATATTGTTTTGGTGATAGATGAATTTGCAGATTTAATTATGACTGCTGGTAAAGAAGTAGAAACACCAATTGCACGTTTGGCGCAACTTGCAAGAGCTATTGGAATCCACTTGATTGTTGCCACACAAAGGCCTTCTGTAAATGTAATTACTGGTATTATTAAAGCTAATTTCCCCGCAAGAATTGCCTTTAGAGTTACCTCTAAAATTGATTCAAGAACTATTTTAGATGCTGGAGGTGCTGATCAATTAATTGGTCGTGGAGATTTGTTATATACAAATGGAAACGATATTAAAAGAATTCAATGTGCTTTTGTAGATACACCCGAAGTTGAAAAAATTACGGATTTTATTGGATCGCAAAAAGCCTATGCAGATGCACATTTATTACCAGAATATGTAGACGATGAAAATGGCACAAGTGTTGATATAGATATAGCAGACAGAGATAAATTATTTAAAGAAGCTGCAGAAATTATTATAACCGCACAACAAGGCTCTGCTTCTTTGTTGCAAAGAAAATTAAAATTAGGTTATAATAGAGCAGGTAGATTAATCGATCAATTAGAAGCTGCTGGCATTGTTGGCGGCTTTGAAGGCAGTAAAGCTAGGCAGGTTTTAATACCGGACTTTACAGCGTTAGAAGAATTATTAGAAAACGAAAAGAATTAATAAAATGAAAAAAATTATAGTTTTATTTTTAACTGTATGTTATACGAGTATTACATTTTCACAAAACTCAGCTGCAGCAAAATCATTGTTAGATGATGTTTCAACAAAAATGTCTGCATACAACAACATGTATTTAAGTTTCAGCCAAACTTTAAGTAATAAAGAAGCTGGAATTAATGAAGGTGATGAACCCCCAATTCGTGGCGAAATTAATTTACAAGGCGAAAAATACAACCTTAATTATTTAGGAAATAACTTTATTTATGATGGCAAAAAATTATACGTTATCAATAATGAAGAAAAAGAAATTTCTATTACAGATGGAGATATGGGTGAAGATGATGGTTTTATTTATCCGTCTAAATTATTAACCTTTTACAAAGAAGGCTATAATTTAGAAATGGGCGATTTAAAAAACATGAATGGAAGAAAAATTCAATTTGTTACCTTAAATCCAATAGATAGCGATTCTGAAATTATAAAAGTTGAGTTAGGCATAGATGCCAAAACAAAGCACATTTATAAATTAATTCAAACAGGTGCAAATGGTGCAAAAACAAGTTTTACCATTACCGATTTTAAAAGCAATCAATCTTTATCTGAGAATTTTTTTAAGTTTAATAAGCAAAAGTATTTGAGTAAAAATTATATGATTGATTAAAGAATTCAATTAACAATAAATTAGTAGCATCTTACTATTTAAGATGCTACTTTTGTTTTTTTATGAAGATTTTAGATAAATACATCTTAAAGAGCTTTTTAGTACCTTTTGTAGCTACATTTCTAATTGTGCTATTTGTTTTGGTGATGCAACTTTTGTGGCAAGCTTTCGAAAACATAGCTGGTAAAGGTGTTAGTCTTATCTTTATTTTAAAATTTGTTTACTATTCTACTTTAATGATCATTCCGCAAGCGTTACCTATTGGCGTACTGCTATCCTCTATAATGGCTTTAGGTAATTTAGGCGAAAACTATGAATTTGCTGCTGCTAAATCTGCTGGTATATCATTACAAAGGTTGGTAAGACCTTTAGGCATTTTAGCCATTGGTTTAAGTTTGGTTAATTTTTTATTTTTAAACAATATTTTTCCTTATGCCAATTTAAAACAAAGAAACTTATACAGTAATATTAAAAAGAAAAAACCAGCAATGGCGCTTGTTGCTGGAAGTTTTAATTCAGATATTCCTGGTTATCAAATTAAGTTTGATGAAAAATATGGTGAAAACGAAAACCTCTTAAAAAATGTTTTAATTTACGATTTAAAAGCAAGAAGAGGTAATCAAAAAGTAATTACTGCTGATAGTGGTAAAATTGTTTCTGAAGAAGGTAGTAGATACATGACCTTGGTTTTATACAATGGCAATTATTATGAAGAACATGTAAAATCTGCCAAAACAGCTATCAAACGAAAAAAAATGGCAGCATCTAGTGCCACTTTTAAAGAATACGAATTTAATATTGATGTAGGCGACTTGTTAAATGATGGGGCTTTAGACAGCATAAATTCTAAAAATAGCCCTATGATGTTTACACTAAAACAAATCAAAGACACCATACCTAAACTAAAAGGAAATTACGATGAAGTGTTATCTTTAAGAGCAAAAAATATTTACATCAGTTCACAGGCTAAAGAATTATATCAGTATACAGATTCTTTAAAAAAGAAAAACTTAGACAGTATTACCATTAATAATTTTGAACTACAAGATCAAATAACCATTCTTAACTCGGCTATAACCAAATTAAGTAGAATGGTGAGTACTCTAAAAACCAACAAAACTAGTATTAAGTATAAACGCAAAGTATTAAATTTTTACGATACCGAATATTACAATAGAATTGCATTTTCACTATCTTGTGTAATTCTCTTTTTTATTGGAGCCCCTTTGGGTTCTATCATTCGAAAAGGTGGTTTTGGTTTACCAATGATACTAGCCATTGCAGTATATGTAACTTACTTTTTTACAAATACTTTTGGCAAAAATTTAGCAGAAGAAAGCAGTATTTCTTCTTTCTTAGGCTCTTGGATATCAGCCATAATAATGGTTCCTATTGCTATTTTATTAACAAGAAGAGCCACAAAAGACAAGGGAATATTTAATTTAGATTCCTTTTTACAACCGGTTACAAATTTTCTAAAAAAATTAGTACCTAAAAAAAAGAATAATTTATGAGTGCTCAAATTTTACATAAAAAAACGAAATTAGATACTATAGAAGCTGCCATTAACGACATTAGAAATGGTAAGGTTATTATTGTTGTAGATGATGAAAATCGTGAAAATGAAGGCGACTTTTTAGCTGCTGCAGAAAAAGTTACACCAGAAATGATCAACTTTATGGCTACTCATGGGCGTGGTTTAATATGTGCACCATTAACCGAAAAACGTTGTAAAGAATTAGAATTAGGAATGATGGTAAACAACAACACAGATCCTATGGAAACTGCGTTTACAGTTTCTGTTGATTTGCGAGGTAAAGGAGTTACTACAGGAATTTCTGCTTCAGACAGGGCGTTAACCATAAATGCTTTAATTGATAAAGAAACAAAACCATTTGACTTAGCAAGACCTGGTCATATTTTTCCTCTAAAAGCCAAAGAAGGTGGTGTTTTACGTAGAACTGGTCATACAGAGGCTGCCATAGATTTTGCAAGATTAGCGGGGTTACAACCTGCAGGAGTTATTGTAGAAATAATGAATGAAGATGGAACTATGGCTCGTTTGCCTCAATTATTGGATGTGGCTAAAAAGTTTGATATTAAAATAGTTTCTATTGAAGATTTAGTGGCGTATAGAATGGAGCATGATTCTTTAATTGAAAAGAAAGAAGATTTTGATATTGAAACTCGTTTTGGCAAATTTAGACTCAGAGCTTATCAGCAAACCACAAATAACCAAATTCACATTGCTTTGACCAAGGGAATTTGGACAAATGAAGATAGTGTATTAACAAGAATCAATTCTACCTTAGTAAATAACGATATTTTAGGAACCTTAACCAATGATGCTGATAAAAAACTGGATCAGATGTTTAAAGTAATAAATGAATCTGGTAAAGGTGCTATTTTGTTTATCAACCAACAAAATCAATCTAAAAATTTATTGAGTAGATTGCATATTCTTAAAGAAAATCAGAAAAATGGTGAAATTAAAGCACCAGCAATTGCCATGGATCAAAGAGATTTTGGTATTGGAGCTCAAATTCTGCACGACTTAAACATCAGCAAATTACAATTACTAACCAACAGCCCTCAAACAAAAAGAGTGGGTATGATTGGTTATGGATTGGAAATTGTGGATTATATTGGATATTAAATGGTATTACAAATAATAAATTTGAAGTTAAGAGAAATATCAAGATCGCTTACCTCCTACTTCAATTTTCCAACTTCTAACTCTATAGCAGATTTATCTTTTTGAAAAAGTCTTGCAGTTAACTTTCCTCGTAGATAAATTTCATCTCCTAAAACCTCTAACCAACTCCCCTCACGTAAACCTAAAACTGGGGTTTCATTAAAAACGTGAAACTCTTTAATTCTAGTTTCACGAGTTTCACCCATATGTTTAGAACCTTTTATTGGGTCTAAATAATGTGCATTGATGTTAAATGGAATACAACCTAAAGTAGTAAAACTTGGCGGATAAACAATAGGCATATCATTAGTATTCATCATAGAAACACCACAAATATTACTACCTGCACTTGTTCCTAAATATCGAGTACCATTTTCTATAGCTTCTTTTAAGGTAGCCAAAATATTATTTTTGTAGAGCTGGTTAACAAGCTCAAAGGTATTGCCACCTCCTGTAAAAATAGCCTCAGCACTTTGTACTGCTTTTTTAGGGTTATCAAATTGATGAATACCTTTAACAGTAATATTAATTGTAGCAAACGCTTCTTTAACTTTATGGGTATAATCGTCATAAGAAATTCCGCTTGGCCTGGCATAAGGTATAAACAAAACTGTTTTAGTATTTTTAAAAAAAATCTCTAGATTTGGTAGCAGATAATCTAAATAGCCACTACCATGAACAGTTGATGTACTTGCAATTATCATTTTTTTCATAAAACAAATTTATGAGTTAGAATTGATTTAATTTCGTAATTTTACAAAAAAGGCGGTAAAACATCACTCAAAAACAGCTTTTTAATCATTTTTAAAACATACTTATGAAATCTAAAATACTTATTCTTGCGTTATGTATAACATCATTATATTCTTGTAAAGTTTCTAACACGTCTTTAGTAGCAATAACTAGCAGCGATTTAGTTGGCACTTGGACAATTCAAAATATTACCATGGATAATGCCATTTTAAATGTAACAGACCCTGTAAATATAACACTTACTGGTAATGGTTTTGGTAAAAATTTTAATACAAACATTACATTTTCAGAAAATCCAAATCGTGTAAACATGACTGGAGATTTTGTTTTTGAGTTAACCTATACAGAACCAAGTGGTGTTGAAAAAACAGAAGACTTACTTTTTGATAATTTTTTCTTTAACGATAATTTCGGGTTTACTTCTAGTACTTGGGTGCTAGATGAAAACACTTTGCAATTAAGTGAAAGCGGAGAAAATTTGACAATAAATGTAATTTCTTATGTAAATAATGTGTTAACCATAGAAACAGATGTAAACAAATCAATAACCTTAGATGGGGTTACATCAACAGTTGTGGGTAAAGCCGTAATTAGCATTCAAAAATAAAATACTCTTGCATATTTCTTAAAAGCATCATAAAATTTATGATGCTTTATTCGTTTAACAAAAATTTACCAATGTGTTAATAGAGTTTTAAGAGGCATCTCTCTTTCCTTTGTTGACATGAACAATCAATTATTTCTATGTTGTTTTCTTTTTTGGGCTTTTGCTTACAGTCAAGAAAACAAAAAAAACATTACTGGAAAAGTTTTTTTTGAAGGTGATGTAATGTCGGATGTGCATATAATCAATAAAAATTCTAATATTGGTACCAATACGAATGATTTTGGCTTGTTTGAAATTTCAACTACTATTGGCGATACTTTAGTGTTTTCTCACATCAATATAAAAGCTAAAACAATAGCCATTACTAAGGAAATTTTTGTCCAAGAAATTTTTATTGTTGATGTTGAAGATAAAACTTATGTATTAGATGAAATTACTTTAAGTACAGCAAAAAGTATTTTTTTTGTTGATCCTGAAATTATGCCTCCAACAAGGGTAAATGCAAAAACACTTCATTTGCCTTACGCCAATTCAATTGCAAAAAAAGACTATTCTGTGGTTAAATTTAGGTCTGGTGGCGTAGTTAGTTTAGATAATTTAATGAATGCATTAAATGGAAATAACAGAAGACGAAAACAGCTAGAAAAAATTACTCTTGAAGATAAAAGACTCGCCAAAATTAGAAAGTATTTTACAGACGATTTTTTTATAACAGACTTAAACATCAAACAAGAAAGCATCAACCCTTTTTTAAACTATTGCTTTAAGAAAAATATTATCTATTATTTTAACAAAAACGATAATTTAAAAGTAACCACAATTTTAATGCAAGAAAGCAAGACTTTTCCTCAAGATAAAACCGAAGTAAGTTTGATTAAAAAAGATTAATTTTAGAGCTTAGTTTAAAAAAATACATACTTTTTATGCTTAAAAAAATACTTTTCCTTTTTTCTATACTTTTTACACTTATATCATCTGCTCAAAATCAAAAGCGGTTTATAAAAGGGATAGTTTTAGACTCTTTAGGAATTGTTAAAAATGTGAATATTATTAATCAAAACACCAAATTAGGTACATTTTCAAATGACCAAGGCGTATTTGGGATATATGCTTCCAAAGACGATACTTTAAAGTTTTCATCAGTACAACACATCAATAAAATTATTGTAGTAACTGATAGAATATTTTTTAAACAAAACATCAAAGCAATCCTAAAATTAAACACATATACACTAGATGAAATCACTCTTAAAAAACACAATTTAACAGGAATCTTAACTTCAGATATCAAACAAATCCCAAAAGAAAAAAGAGATTCTATTTTAAAGGATAATCTCGATTTTTCAAATATAGATATTAATCAAAAAGATTCAAGAATAGATAAAAACAATAGAGCTGAGGCTCCTGTAGTTACTGTAGATCCAACCCAAAAAAATCAAGGTATAAATCTATTGGGTTTTCTATCTTTAAAGAAAAAAAAGTTTACACCAATTGTTAAAAATGAATTTGATAAAACCAAAGTACCCCATAAAATACGAGCTCAGTTAGGTGAAGATTATTTTTTAAACAAACTAAAAATCCCCAAACAAAACTATCATCAGTTTCTAGAGTTTTGCAACTTGTCTAAAGTTATAAACCTGTTCAAAAAAGAAGATTTATTAGAATTAATTCAATTATTTGAAAATCAAAGTATTCCTTATTTAGAAACTATTAAAAAAAAGTAACTTTTTATTGCAATTAATTTTAAATTCGTTTATTGCAATTTTTAACATAAGTTTCCAGCAATTTTTTTAGGTATTCAGCAGATAAATTTATAATTTGTGGTTTGGAAATTAATCTATGCTAAAAAAACTCCTCCCTTTATTTTTACTATTATTTTTAGTAAACATAGTATCGTCACAAGAAAGAAGAAAACTTATTACAGGAAAAGTTTCAGACTCTTTACGTATTGTAAAAAATGCGAATATTATTAATTTAAAAACCAATCAAGGAACTTTTTCTAGTGATCAAGGTCTGTTTCGCATCTTTGTATCTAAAGGAGATACCTTAAGTATTTCTTCTATACAACATCAACTAAAAAAAATTGTAATCACTAAAAAAATTTTAGAAGAAAGAGAATTATCGGTTTTATTAAAACAGAATGTTTACATTTTAGATGAATTCGATTTAAAACGACATAATTTAATGGGCAGATTAACTGCAGATAGTAAAGACGTGCCAAAAGATGTAAGAGATTCTTTATTAAGAAATTTTTTAGACTTTTCTAACGTAGATTTTTCGGAAATAGACCCAACTATTGACGAAATTGAAAAGGTGAGGCCACCTATTGTAAATACTATGGAAGGTGCCATACAAATGGCTGGTGCAGGTGCTGCAGTTGTAATGCCTTTTAAAAATTCTGAAAGATTATGGGCCTTGCGTAAAAACTTAGCACAAAAAAAGGCATTTCCATATAAAGTACTATCTGAGCTTGGAGAAAAATTTTTCTTTGACGAACTAAAAATTCCGATTGAAAGATATTTTCACTTTTTAGAATACTGTAACCCTTTAAATATTGAAAACTTGCACAAAGAAGGTAGAATTTTAGAGCTTATTAAAATTCTTAGAACAGAAAGTGTTTCTTACCTTAAAATCATAAAAAAAGAGTAATTTGGCGGCATAAATTATTTTTTATATCAGAATGAAAACAAACAAAATAGCAATATTCTTTTTTATAATTCCGCTTATATCATTTACCACGCACAAATATTATTTAAGTTTAACTCAAATCAACTACAAGAGCGAAGCAAAATCCATTCAAATAATTATCAATGTTTTTATGGATGATATCGAAACTGCTTTAAATAGTGATAATAATATAGACCTGCAATTAACCACTAAAAGAGAATTAAAAAATAACGATGTCTATTTCGAAAAATATATCAAAGAAAAACTCTTTTTTAAAGTTGATGGTACTACAAAAAACTTTAATTATATTGGCAAAGAATATGATGGCGATTTGGTCTTCTTTTATTTAGAAATAGAAAATATAAACCAAGTACACAGCATAGATATTACCAACAATATTTTAACCAAACACTTTCCTAAACAACAAAATTTAATAAAATCTAAAGTTGGGACGAAAAATAAAAGTGTTTTGTTAACAAAAGAAGACAATTCAGCACAATTAAAATATTAAATCATTCAGTAATCAAACAAACAACTAATTTTATGAAAAAAATCGGATTTTTACTATTTTCTCTTGTTTTAGCGGCAAGCTCTTATGGGCAAATTACAAAACAAGGACACACAAACACCAACAAATTTAGGCAACTAAAGCAAGAATTAGCTACACCTAATTTAGAAAGAACAGCCTCTGGTGCACCTGGAAAAGAATACACGCAACAAAAAGTAGATTATGTAATGGATATTGTTTTAGACGATGCCAATACCAAAATTACAGGTTCAGAAACCATTACATATCATAATAATTCTAGAGATGAATTGCCTTATTTATGGGTACAATTAGATCAAAATATGAGAGCTGCAGATTCTAAAACTCCAGACATTAGTCCTAGTAGAATTAGAACAAAAATGAGCAAAGGCAGATACGAAAGAGCTTTTCCAGAAGAAAAATTCGATGGTGGTTTTAATATTATGAGCGTTACCAATACAGATGGTAGCGATTTATCTTATACCATTAACCAAACCATGATGCGTATCAATTTACCAAAACCTTTAGCTTCTGGTGATACTTTTGAATTTAATATTTCTTGGTGGTACAACATTAACAATCACAGAACACAAGGAGGTAGATCTGGTTATGAACATTTTGATGAAAATGATAACAACAATTACGTAATTGCACAATTTTACCCAAGAATGTGCGTATACGACAATGTAGAAGGTTGGCAAAACGACCAATTCTGGGGAAGAAGTGAATTTGCATTAGAATTTGGAGACTTTAACGTAAACATTACAGTACCAGAAGACCACATGTTAGGTGCAACAGGTGTGTTGCAAAATATTGATGAGGTACTATCTAAAAAAGAATTAAAAAGATGGGAAAAAGCTCAAAAAACATTTGATAAACCCGTAGTTATCAGAACCCAAAAAGAAGCTGAAAAGATTGAAAAAACAAAAGCTACAGGAACAAAAACATGGAAATTTGTTGCTAAAAATGTTAGAGATTATGCATTTGCAACATCAAGAAAATTTATTTGGGATGCAATGGCTGTAGACATAAATGGCAGAACTGTTATGGCACATTCTTTATATTCTAAAGAAGCAAACCCTTTGTATGGAGATCATTCTACAAGAGCTGCTGCACAAACATTAAAAACGTATTCTAAATATACGTTTGATTATCCTTACCACAAAGCTATTTCTGTAGACGGACAAATGGGGATGGAATACCCACAAATTTGTTTCAATCCTGGTAGACCAGATTTACCAAATGGTGGTTACTCAGATAGAATGAAATACAGAATGATTAAAGTTACCATTCACGAAGTTGGGCATAACTTTTTCCCAATGATTGTAAATTCTGATGAAAGACAATGGACATGGATGGACGAAGGTTTAAACTCTTATATGGAAATGTTAGCAGAGTTAGATTATGATAAAGATTTTCCAATAGTAAGAGGATACCCTAAAAATATTGTAAGATACATGTCTGGTGATCAATCTAGAATTGCACCAATAATGTCTAAAGGAGATAACGTTTATAGTTTTGGTAGTAATGCTTATGGTAAACCAGCAACTGCCCTTTGGATATTAAGAGAAACCATTATGGGTAAAGAATTGTTTGACCATGCTTTCAAAACCTATTCTCAAAGATGGATGTTTAAACACCCTACTCCTGCAGATTTCTTTAGAACTATGGAAGATGCTTCTGGTATAGATTTAGATTGGTTTTGGAGAGGTTGGTTTTACACCACTGATGTTACAGATATAGGTATTAAAGGTGTTAAAAAATTTGCAACTAAAGAAGTAGCAAATACAGTAGAGTTTGTAGAAGATACTTCTGAAGGTTTAGGTTTTTCAAAAAATCAAAACAAATATCATTATGAAATTACTTACGAAAAGCCAGGAGGTTTAGTAATGCCAATAATTGTAGAATTTACTTATAAAGATGGTACAAAAGAAAAGAAAACCTATCCTGCACAAATTTGGAGGTATAATGATAAAGAAGTAACAAAAGTGTTTACTTCATCAAAACAAATACAAAGTATTCAAATTGATCCTGACTTAGAAACTGCCGATGTTGATACTTCAAACAACAGTTTCCCGAGAAAAACAGACAATAAATTTGATCAATTTAAAAAGAAAATGAAAGGTTAATTTTTATTAAAATTATATAAAAAGGCAATATGAAATCATATTGCCTTTTTTTTTGGTAAAGGTTTGTTAAAATTTAACAATTTGTTATCATTTTACATTCAAATTCTTAATTTTAACGTGTTAAATACAAATCAAATCAAATGAAAAAAATCTCTTTATTCGTATTTTCTTTATTCTTTGTAGCAACTGCAAGTTTTGCTCAAGAAACTAAAGAACAAAAGAAAGTACAACAAGGACACACAGACCAAAACAAATTCAGACAAATGAAAGATGTTTTGGCAAGTCCAAACGACCAACGAACAGCTTCTGGAGCTCCTGGTCATCAATATACACAACAAAAAGTGGATTATGTGATGGACATTCGTTTAGAAGAAAGTACCAATAAAATTTATGGTGATGAAAATATTACTTATCATAATAACTCTAAAGACCACTTAGAATATTTATGGGTACAATTAGATCAAAACATGAGAGCAGACGATTCTAAAACACCCTTAGCAAAATCTAGTGGTGCTTCTGCCTTTTTAACGCCTAGTAATTTTAAAAGCACCTTTTTAAAAGAAAGTAAGGGTTTCGGATTTAACATCGAGAAAGTTGAAAGTGATGGCAAACCACTATCTCATTTCATTAATAGAACAATGATGAGAATAAATTTATCACAACCTTTAGCTCCTGGAGAAATTTTTAAATTCAGAATTAAATGGAATTATAAAATAAACGATATTAATAAAGATGGTGGTCGTTCTGGTTTAGAAACTTTTCCTGATGGAAATAATAACTACACTATTGCACAATTTTTTCCTAGGCTTTGTGTATACAATAACGTTGAAGGATGGCAAAATATGCAATTTTGGGGACGATCTGAATTTGCATTAGAATTTGGTGATTATGAGGTAAATTTAACTGTACCTGCAGATCATATTGTAGAAGCTACTGGTGTTCTACAAAACGAAAAAGATGTGTTAACCAAAGAACAACGCAAGCGTTTGGCAAAAGCAAGAAAAACATTCGATAAACCAGTACTAATTGTAACTCAAGAAGAGGCTGAGAAAAACGAAAAAGGACGTTCTACAAAAACAAAAACTTGGCAATTTAAAGCTGAAAAAGTCAGAGACTTTGCTTTTGCAACTTCTAGAAAGTATATTTGGGATGCTATGGCTACAGATATTAACGGTAAAACTGTTATGGCTGTGTCATTATATCCAAAAGAAGGAAACCCATTATGGGAAGAGCACTCAACAAGAGCTGTTGCCACTACATTAATTGAATATTCTAAATTAACTTTCGATTACCCTTATCCAAAAGCAGTTTCTGTACATTCAGAACGTCAAGGTATGGAGTATCCAATGATTTGTTTCAACTTTGGTCGTCCAAATCCTGATGGAACCTATTCAGACAGAACTAAAAAAGGAATGTTAGGCGTTATTATTCATGAAGTTGGGCATAACTTTTTCCCAATGATTGTAAATTCTGATGAAAGACAATGGACTTGGATGGACGAAGGTTTAAACTCGTTTGTAGAAATCTTAGCAGAAGAAGTATATGACCCTGAATTATTTGCATCAAACCCTGCCAAAAACATTACACGTTATATGGGTGGAGATCAGAGTAACATCTCTCCTATTATGTCTCAAGGAGATTATGTAAAACAGTTTGGGCCAAATGCATATTCTAAACCAGCTGCTGGTTTATATATCTTACGTAAAACAATTATGGGGCCTGAGTTATTTGATCATGCATTTAGAACTTATTCTCAAAGATGGATGTTTAAACACCCAACTCCAGCAGATTTCTTTAGATCTATGGAAGATGCCTCTGGTATGGATTTAGATTGGTTTTGGAGAGGATGGTTTTATACTACTGATGTTACAGACATAGGAATCAAAACAGTAAAACCATTATATTTAACTGATAAACCAAGTGAGAGAGTTGCCAAATTAAAAGAACAATACAAACAATATTTTGATAATTTAGGTGATTTGGTATATATTACTGATAAAAAGGAAGACGCAAATCCTAAGGCAATGGATAAATATGTAGCTGCTGGTACAGAAATACCTAGCTACATCTATTCTGTAGAGTTTGAAAAACCAGGAGGCTTAGTAATGCCGTTAATCGTAGAATTAACTTATGCAGACGGAACTAAGGAAAAACAAACTTTTCCAGCTCAAATCTGGATGAAAGACGACAACACTGTAAAAAGAGTATTTTCTTCAACCCAAGAGATTAAAAGCTTTAAAGTAGATCCTGATTTAGAAACTGCTGATGTTGATTTATCAAACAATAGTTGGCCAAAAGAAGATAACGATAAGTTTGACCAATTTAAAAGCAAAGTTAAAGGATAAATAAAACTTTTCTTTACAATTTAAATTAAAAAAAACCTCATTTCGGATTGATATATCAATTTGAAATGAGGTTTTGTAATTCAATTCTGTTATACAGAAAACCCAAAACTTTGACTCACTTAAAATGATGTGTATTAAAAAAATCAATAATAATTATTGCAAAACTCAAAAATGATTTTATATTTGCAATCCTTTACCAAGCGAAAGTAGCTCAGTTGGTAGAGCGTCAGCCTTCCAAGCTGAATGTCGCCAGTTCGAACCTGGTCTTTCGCTCAAAAAGACTTAATTAGAAATAATTAAGTCTTTTTTTTGCTATTATTTAAAATTATTGTGAATTAAAAATGTGCATAAATAGTGCACAATAAAAAATGTAGAAAAACTTACAATTAACTATTTTTTTAGATTTAAAATCTCTTTAATTTATCGCCAAAAAAGAGTAATAAAGCAATGGGTATGGCTAAAGCTATTACAAAAATAGAATTTGTTTTAATTAACACCGGATTTAAAACAAGTGTTAAAACAAAACCACCAATTGCACCTCCTAAATGGGCAGCATGTCCAATATTACCCAATTGATTTTTCATTCCGTAAATCGAATATAATAAATAACCTACACCAAAAATATATCCAGGTATGGGTATGGCAAAAAACAGATAGAGTTGCATTCCTGGAAATAATAAAATTGATGAATATACAATTCCTGATACTGCACCAGAAGCACCTACAGCACTGTAATACGGTTCATTTTTATGATTATGCAAAGTATATAAACTACCTGCCAATAAACTTCCAAAATAAATAATTAAAAAAGACGTAACGCCTAAAATATTAGTAATTATATTTCCGAAAGCATACAAAACGTACATGTTTAAAATAAGATGCATCCAATCTACATGTAAAAAACCAGAAGTAAGCATTCTAATTTTTTCATCACCCCTTACTCTATTGATTTGAAACTTGTATTTGTCTAAAAAAGCATAATCGTCAAAGCCTTTCATAGAGAATAAAACATTAGCCACAATAATGAGCAAAACAATAGGATTTGTACCATCTAACATTTTACAAAAGTAGCAAAATCCGACTGGTTTTACTATATAGTTTTAATTTTAATATAGATATTTGCAATATTAAAGTACAACAATGCAATTCTTAATTTTTGTTATCGTTTATCCTTTTGTTTGGCTACTTTCTAAACTACCTATGCGTATTTTATATGTTGTTTCTGATATTCTTTTTGTATTTGTATATCATATTTTTAAATATAGAAAAACGGTTGTTTTAGAAAACCTAAATATGGTTTTTCCTGAAAAATCTTCGGCTGAAAAAAAGAAAATATCTAAAAAATTCTTTCAGCATTTTACCGATTCGTTTATAGAAACTATAAAAGCAATTTCTATTAGTAAAAAAGAAATTTTAAAACGATATCAATATAAAAACCCTGAATTAGTAAAAGAGTTTTTAGACCAAGGAAAAAGTATTGCTTTTGTAAGTGCACATCAAGCAAATTGGGAGTGGTTTGCAAGTGCACCAATGATTTTAAACTGCAGAGCTAGAGGTGCATACACTAGCATTGGAAATAAATATTTTGATAAAATTGTAAAAGATTCTAGAGAGCGTTTTGGTTTTATATGTTATGAATCTGCAAAAACCGTTAAAGCGTTTTATGAAGATTACAAAGCCAAAAAACAAAGTATTTATTTACTAATTAGTGATCAATCTCCCCAAATTGATCACACTTTATATTGGGCATCTTTTTTAGGTATAAAAGTTCCTTTTCATGTAGGTGCAGAAAGTTTAGCAAAAAAGTTTGATTTGGTGGTCATAAATTCATCAACCAAAAAAATGAAAAGAGGTTATTATGAAACTGAATTTGAACTAATTTCTGAGAATCCGAAAGAAGTTAATAATTACATAATTACAGATAAGTATATCGAATTAACCGAAAAATGTATCAAACAACAACCTGAATTTTACTTATGGTCTCATAAACGATTTAAACATCGTCATCGTTTTGAAGAGTGGAAGGCCTTAAAAAAGAATAGGCGCAAAAAGAAATAGTTTTCAAATCAAAAACCCTAATTACTTTCTTTGAATTATTAATACGATATTTGTTTTTTAATTTATGTTCATGAATTTTATTATTTTCTGTTTTACATATCCGTTAATTTGGCTGTTTTCTAGACTGCCCATGTTTGTTTTATATTTAATTTCAGATTTTTTTTATGTTTTGCTGTATTATGTATTCGGTTATAGAAAAAAGGTAATTTTAAAAAATCTCTCTTATGCTTTTCCTGAAAAACAAGATCATGAAAAACAAGAAATTGCCAAGAAATTTTATCGTCATTTTACAGATATTATGGTAGAAAGTATAAAATCGTTCTCTATTTCTGAAAAGCAAATTTTAAAAAGATACAAATACATAAATCCAGATGTTGTAAATCAATACGCTAAAAAAGGTAAAAGTATTGCACTTGTTGGTGGCCATTTAGCAAATTGGGAATGGTCTTTTGGAATACCTTTGGTTTTAAATGTTGATGTTTTTGGAGCGTACAATAAGTTACGAAACGAAACTTTTGAAAAGACACTGAAAGAAAATAGAGAAAAGTTTGGTGTAAAAGGGGCAACTACTTCCAATTTTATTAAAATGATAAAAAGTAATTTCCAAAATAATATTCAAGGTGCTTATATTTTATTGAGTGATCAATCTCCATTGATAACGAAAACCTATTATTGGACAGAATTTTTTGGAGTAAAAGTGCCTGTGCATACAGGAGCGGAAATGCTAGCAAAAAATCATGATTTAGTGGTTATTAACTATAGATCTAAAAAAATAAAAAGAGGTTATTATGAGGTTGACTTTGAAGTAATTGCTGAAAACCCTAAAGATTTTAAAGATTATGAAATTACAGAACAATTTTTACGCATTACAGAACGAAATATAAAAGAACAACCAGAGTGTTATTTATGGTCTCATAACCGGTTTAAATATAAAGACCAGTTTGAGAAATGGCAAGCAATACAACAAACTAAACAGCAAACCAAGAAGTAACCAAATCTTTCTCAATTGGTGTAACCGTTTTATGAATATAATCGTTCTTTATTGAATCGTATGTATAATCTTTAGCCCAATCTTGGATATGCTCTGATAATTGTTGTAATGATTTACACACAAAATCTAACTCTGTATTGGTAATTGTTGGATGCAAAGACAAACGTACCCAACCTGGTTTTTCTGTATTACAACCCTCTAAAATTTGATGATGTATTTTAGTAGATGTTTCTTGATCTACATTTAATAAAAAATGGCCATAAGTACCAGCACAAGAACAACCACCTCTTGTTTGAATCCCAAAGCGATCGTTTAATAATTTTACCACCAAATTAAAGTGATACTTTTCAAAATAAAAAGAAAATATGCTCAAACGTCTTTTATGATTTGGAGCTAATATTTTAACGCCTCCTAAATTTTCTAAAGTGTTAAAAATTACTTTATTAATTTCATCTTCTCTTTTTTTAATGTTTGCAGTGCCCATTTTTTCTTTTAACTGAATGGATAGTGCAATTTTTATGGTTTGTAAAAAACCTGGTGTCCCCCCATCTTCTCTTGTTTCAACATCATCAAAATAATCGTGCTGACCCCAAGGATTTGTGTAACTTACAGTACCACCTCCTGGATTATCTGGTATTGTATTTTTGTATAATTTTTTATTAAAAACCAAAACTCCAGCACTTCCAGGTCCGCCTAAAAACTTATGTGGCGAAAAGAAAATAGCATCTAACATTTCTGTTTCATCCTTTGGGTGCATATTAATATCTACATAAGGTGCACAGCAAGCAAAATCAACAAAACACAATCCATTATATTTATGAATTAATTTTGCGACCTCATGATATGGGGTTTTTATACCTGTAACATTAGAGCAAGAAGTAATAGAAGCGATTTTAATTTTTCTATGCTTGTATTTTTGAATGTATTGTTCAAAAAGCTCTAAACAAACCAAACCTTCATCATTACAAGGCACAACTTTTACATCAGCAATGGTTTCTAACCAAGAGGTTTGATTAGAGTGATGCTCCATATGTGATACAAAAACAATGGGCCTTAAATCATCGGGAATTGAAGTGTGGTTTTTTAAATTTTCTGAGACCTTTAAGCCTAATATTCTTTGAAATTTATTAACAACTCCTGTCATTCCAGAACCCGTAGTAATTAAAACATCATTATCATTTGCATTTACATGACGCTTAATAATTTTTCTAGCTTCGTGGTAAGCTAAAGTCATTGCTGCACCAGAAGTTGATGTTTCTGTATGTGTATTGGCTACAAAGGGGCCAAACTCGTTACATATTTTTTCTTCAATAGGTTTGTATAATCGTCCACTTGCAGTCCAATCACAATATACTAAATCTTGTTCTCCATAAGGTGATGTAAATGTTTGATGAATACCAATGATTTGATTTCTAAATTGTAAAAAGTACTGTTCTAAATTCATACCCAATTAGTTTATGATTTCTTTAATTTCTGAAATAAAACGATTTGCTAGAGCATCTGCAGCATCTTGAGATTTTGCTTCTGTATAAATTCTTATAATTGGTTCTGTATTTGATTTACGCAAGTGAATCCATTCTTCTGCAAAATCAATTTTAACACCATCTATAGTATTTACATCTTCATTTGCATATTTTTCAGCCATCTTCACTAAAATTTCATCAACATTTATTTCTGGAGTCAATTGAATTTTATTTTTACTCATAAAATAACTTGGGTAAGAATCTCTTAAGGCTTTACAAGATATTTTTTGATGCGCCAAATGCGATAAAAATAAAGCAACACCCACTAAAGAATCTCGGCCATAATGGGCATCAGGATAAATAATTCCGCCATTACCTTCTCCACCAATTACAGTGTTGGTTTCTTTCATTTTAATTACCACATTAACCTCACCCACAGCAGAGGCAGTATACATTCCTCCATGTTTTTCGGTAACATCTCTTAAGGCTCTAGAAGATGATAAGTTAGAAACAGTATTACCACCACCAAGTCTTCTTAAAACATAATCTGCACAAGCTACTAAAGTATATTCTTCACCAAACATAGAGCCATCTTCAGACACAATTGCGAGTCTATCTACATCTGGGTCTACTACGATTCCGAAATCTGCTTTTTCTTTTACGACCAATTCAGAAATATCGGTTAAGTGCTCTTTTAAAGGCTCTGGGTTGTGTGGAAATTGTCCGTTTGGAGTACAATACAATTCTACACACTCAACATTCAATTCTTTTAATAAGGCAGGTATAAATATACCGCCTGTAGAATTTACACCATCTACAACCACTTTAAAATTTGCTTTTTTAATAGCTTCCACATCAACCAAATCTAAATTTAACACTTCCTGAATGTGTTTCTGTAAGTAAGAATTGTCTTTTTTGTAAGTTCCTAAATCATCTACTTCAGCAAAATTAAAATCTTCATTTTCTGCTAATGTTAAAATTTCTTTACCTTCATCAGCATTTAAAAATTCACCCTTTTCATTCAATAATTTTAAAGCATTCCATTGCTTTGGATTATGAGAAGCCGTTAAAATAATGCCTCCTTCTGCATTTTCTAAAGGCACTGCAACTTCTACTGTTGGTGTTGTAGACAGTCCTAAATCTATAACATTAATCCCTAAACCAACCAAAGTATTGGCTACTAAACTAGAAATCATTTTACCAGAAATTCGAGCATCTCTACCTATTACAACTTTTACCTGTTCTGAACATGTTTTAGAATCTTTAGTGTGCTGTTTTCTTTTTTTTATAAATGTTCCATAGGCAGAAGCAAATTTTACAGCATCTATAGGTGTTAAATTATCCGCAGTTTTACCGCCAATAGTACCTCTAATTCCTGAGATAGATTTTATTAAAGTCATAGTTTAAATTTAAAAACACAAATATAATTGATTCAAAATAGATATTTTTAAAATTGTTTTTAAGGAATAGAAAAACTACGTTATTGTAAGAAAAAAGTTATACTGTAGCGTTACTAATTTATTGTATTTAAGAAATTTAAATGATGATTTTTTTTAATAAGTAAATCTTTATTTGAAGAAAGAATAGCGTAGGAATATAAACAGAGTTTGCATTTTTAAAACTGAACTTTTTATCAAACAATACAAAATGAATCAATACACTATAATAAAAAAAATCGCCTAAAAACTACTTTCAGGCGACCTTAATTTTAAAGAATTGTTAAATTCATTAAATCTTTTTAACTTTTACAGCATTCATCCCACGCATTCCTTTTTCAAGCTCAAAAGAAACTTTATCGTTTTCTGCAATAGTATCTATTAAACCACTAACGTGTGTAAAATATTTTTCGCCATTATCAGAATCTATAATAAAACCGAAACCTTTAGAAGAATCAAAAAAGTTAACTTTTCCTTTTCTTACAGGATCTTCTTCTGGTAGATCTTCTTTTTTGGTTGTAGATATTTGAATATCTTCCAACTCATACTCTACCTTTAATTCTGGATCTGGTGGCGTATCTGTTAAATTTCCATTATGATCTACGTACGCAAATTGAATACCTGAAGTTCCTTCAGCTTCTTTAGCTGCTTTTCTAGCCTCCATCTTCTTACGCTTATCTTCACGTTTTTTTAAACGTTTTTTTTCTTTTTCACTTTTACTAAATGTTTGTTGCGATTTTGCCATTAACTATATAACTCTGTTTTAATTTGATTTTAATCTTGTTCTTGAAGAAATCTTAATACGCTAAAAACAAAACATTAGGCCTTAAAAATTTATCTAAAACGTTTTTTTTAGATAAAATAATGATTATAATAGTTTTTTTAAAACTTCTCAGTTATACAAAGATATCATAAATAAAGACGTTTTCAAAATCCAATGATATATAAAACTCTTTTTTGTTATTAAAAAGCAGATGTTAAAAAAATATTAATAAAATAAAATCTTTTTATTTTTGATAGTAATGCTATTATATTTGCAACCTAATATTTTATAATGAAAGATTTATTATCCGCCTTAAAAATATCAGTACCTAGCAAGATATATATAAAAGATCCTGAAACTTCTGAGTTAGGGAAAAGAATTATAGAAAGTAGTATCATTTTAATTAATGACATTGGTTTTGAAAGTTTTACTTTTAAAAAATTAGGTACTAAAATTGGTTCTAACGAAAGCTCTATTTATAGATATTTTGAGAGTAAACATAAACTACTTTTATACCTGTCTTCTTGGTATTGGGCATGGTTAGAGTACCAATTGGTTATAGAAACTTTTAGCATTTCTGATAAAAACCAAAAGTTGGTAAAAGCTATAGAAGTTGTAACCAGAACTGTAGAAGAAGACAGTAATTTTTCGCACATCAATGAAACTTTGTTGTATAGAATTATTGTTAATGAAAGCTCTAAATCTTTCTTAACTAAAAAAGTAGACAAAGATAATAAAGAAGGCTATTTTGAGATTTACAAAAGATTAATTAATCGCTTAAAGGTAATGATTGCAGAAGTAAAACCCAATTACAAATTTGCTATGAGTTTAGCAAGTACTATTTTAGAAGGAGGTTTACATCAACACTTCTTAAACGAGCATTTTCCTTCTATTACAAACTGTAAAGAAGGCCAAACCCCAACTGATTTCTACCAACAATTAGTCTACAAAACACTCAATTAACTTATGGAAAATAAACAATTAACTCCATGGAAAAGATTCATCAATCTTATAAAATTGGAGAAAAAAGATATATTTCAAATATTTTACTATGCCATTTTTGGAGGTTTTGTTGCCCTAACATTACCTTTAGGTATTCAGGCAATCATTAATTTAATTCAAGGTGCACAAGTATCAACATCTTGGATTGTTTTGGTAGTTGTGGTAACTTTAGGTGTTATTTTTTCAGGAGCTTTGCAACTAATGCAATTAAGAATTATTGAAACCATACAACAAAGAATTTTTCTAAGATCTTCTTTTGAGTTGAGTTATCGTTTTCCGAAAATAAAAATGACCGAATTGCGCAATTTTTATCCGCCAGAATTGGCCAATCGTTTTTTTGATACCCTAACCATACAAAAAGGACTTTCAAAAATTTTAATTGATGTACCCACTGCATTATTACAAATTATTTTTGCATTGATTTTGTTATCATTTTATCATCCATTTTTTATCATTTTCGGCATTCTTTTATTATTGCTGATTTTTATTGTTTTTAAATTTACAGCGCAAAAAGGTTTGCAAACAAGTTTAATGGAATCTAAAATGAAATACAAAGTTGCACATTGGATTCAAGAAGTTGCAAGAACAGTGGTGAGTTTTAAGCTTTCTGGAAACACAAACTTGGCAATGACAAAAAATGATTATTTGGTTGATAAATACTTAAAAGCTAGAGAAAATCATTTTAAAATTCTGATACTACAGTTTACTCAAATGATTGGTTTTAAAGTAGTTGTTACAGCTAGTTTATTGTTAATTGGTGGTGCATTGGTGTTAAGTCAAGAAATGAATATAGGGCAATTTGTTGCCGCAGAAATTATCATTTTATTGGTTATTGCATCTGTAGAAAAATTAATAATTGGTTTAGAATCTTTCTATGATGTTTTAACTTCTATAGAAAAAATTGGACAAGTTGTTGATAAAGAACTCGAATCTCAAACTGGTGAGAAGCCAATGTTTAAAGATTCATTTTCGATAGAATTAGATAATGTGCATTATAAAGTAGAAGATAGAAATAAACCTATTTTAAATGATATTTCCTTAAACTTAAAACCATCTAGTAGAATATTAGTTATGGGAGAAAGTGGTGCTGGAAAATCGACATTGTTGCGATTAATTTCTGGTGTTATTCGTCCTACTTTAGGTAATATTTACATCAATAATTTATCATTAAACAGTTTAAATTTAAACCATTACCGCTCTCAGCTAGGGCTTTCTTTATCTGAAGAAACACCTTTTGAGGGTACATTAAGAGAAAACTTAATTTTTGGTACAGGTAAAACTAAAGATCAACTAATTTTTGATATTTTAGATATAGTTGGTTTAAATCAGTTTATAAAAGAACAACCAAACGGATTGGAAACTGTTATTTATCCTGAAGGAAAACAAATGTCTTATACAGTGGCTAAAAAGCTAATTTTAGCAAGAGCTATTATAAAACAACCTAAAATTATGATTTTAGAAGATCCTTTAGATCAATTTAACTTAGAAGAAACACAACGTATTATTTCTTATCTAACAGCACCAGAAAGACCATGGTCTTTAATTGTAGTAAGTAGTAAAAAAAGCTGGCGTACCAAATGTACTCAAACCATTACCTTAGAAAAAGGTCAAATTAAATCTATAAACTAAGAAACAATGTTAAATATTTCTAACACAGAATGGCAACAAGATGTAGATTTAAAAAAATTTAAATCTGGAAAAGAAATCTTTAGTAAAAAATACTACAAAGCACTTAATCGGTTTTTAATTGGTTTTGGTATTTTATGCTTAGTTGTGCTCTTTTTACCTTGGACCCAAAATATTACTGGTAATGGTTTAGTAACTACATTAACACCAGGTCAACGACCACAAACTATTCAATCTCAAATTCCGGGAAGAATAGAACAGTGGTTTGTAAGAGAAGGAGATTATGTACAAAAAGGCGATACTATTCTGCGAATTTCTGAAGTAAAAAGTGAGTATTTTGATGATAGCCTATTGGTAAGAACAAGACAACAAATTACGGCGAAAACATTTTCTGTTGGGGCTTATCAAGGCAAAGTAAGCGTTTTACAAATCAGAATAAATTCTTTAAAAGAAGAGCGAGTTCTAAAATTAGAAATGGCAAAAAACAAATTAATACAAGCTAAACTTAAAGTAAAAAGTGATAGTATAAAGTTTGAGGCAGCCAAAACAAATATAAGTATCGCTGAAAGACAATACAATCGAGATTTAACCTTACAAAAAGAAGGTTTAAAAGCGGTAAAAGATGTTGAAGCTAAGCGTTTAAAACTGAGGGAGACTCAAGCCAAACTTATTGAAAGCGAAAACTCTTTACTTGCTGCAAAAAATAATGTAATTAATGCTAAAGTAGAAATCGGCAGAATAAAAGCCGAGTATGCCGAAAAAATCTCTAAAGCAGAAAGTGATCAATTTTCAGCTCGCTCTAACCAATTAAATTCTGAAGTAGAAGTATCTAAATTAGAAAATAAAAATAGTAATTATATGGTTAGAAATAGCTTGTTATTTATAACAGCTCCTCAAAATGGCTACATTAATAAAGCTATAATTGGTGGTATTGGAGAAGCCTTTAAAGAGGGTGAAGCTTTGGTAAGTATTATGCCTGCTGATATAGATTTAGCTGTTGAAACCTTTGTAAGACCTATAGATTTACCCCTAATTCATTTAGGTGAAAAAGTAAGAGTTCAGTTTGATGGTTGGCCTGCAATTGTTTTTAGTGGATGGCCAAATGTTTCTTATGGTACGTATGGCGCAAAAGTAGTAGCCATAGAACGTTTTATAAGTGAAAATGGAAAGTATAGAATTTTGTTATCACCTGATGAAACTGATCACGAATGGCCTAGTGAAATAAGAGCCGGCTCTGGTGCAAGAACTATTGCTCTTTTAGAAGATGTACCAATTTGGTTTGAGCTTTGGAGACAATTAAACAGCTTCCCTCCTAACTATTATCAACCAGAAGGCAATGCAAAAAGCAAGTCTGATGGAAAAAAGAAAAAATAAATATCAGTTAATTTTTTAGATGTTTAAATCGATGAAAAAATACACTTTAATATTGTTTTTACTGATGTTTGCCCAATTTTCTGCCCAAGAAAAAGTAACTTCGGTAATGACCTTATCTGAATATTTAGGCTATGTAAAAACCTATCACCCAATTGTAAAGCAAGCAAATTTAGTCATAAATAATAGTGAGGCAAAATTGTTAAAAGCAAGAGGGGCTTTTGACCCTAAAATTGAAGTAGATTTTGATAAAAAACAATTCAAAGAAAAAGAATATTACAATAAATTAAATGGCGCTTTTAAAATACCTACCTATTATGGTTTAGAATTTAAGGCTAATTTTGAAAATAATAGTGGTGAATTTTTAAGTCCAGAGGCTAATGTACCTACTGATGGTTTGTATGCAGCAGGTGTTTCTGCATCTTTGCTAAAAGGCTTATTGATAAACAAAAGAATGGCAGCTTTAAAACAGGCTAAATTTTTTGTAAACCAAGCAAGAGAAGATCAACAAATTTTAGTAAACGATATTTTATATAATGCCTCACTTTCTTATTTCAATTGGTTAAAAACATATAATGAAAAGCTGGTTTATGATGATTTTTTAGAAAATGCAGTAATAAGGTTCAGCAATACAAAAAGAGCTTTTGAAGAAGGTGATAAAGCAGCAATAGATACTTTAGAAGCAGGTATTACCCTAAAAACCAGAAGGCTAAATTTGGAAAAAGCACGCATTAAATTGGTCAAAGCATCACTAGAATTGTCTAACTTTTTATGGCTAAATGACAATACACCTGTAGAGTTAAAAGACAATATTATTCCTGATGTATCTACACTACAAAATATAGATACCACATTTAATATTGCACTTTTTAATGATGCTAATTTTGATATAAATAGTCACCCTAAAATTAGATCTTTAGAGTACAAAATAAAAAGTTTAAATATCGATAGAAAGCTAAAAATGAACAACTTACTTCCAAAACTAGATGTTCAATATAATTTTTTAACACAAACACCTAGGCAATCGAATTCTTTAATTGTTGATAATTACAAAGCGGGTATCAATTTTAAGCTACCAATTTTCTTACGAAAAGAAAGAGGTGATTTAAAACTGGCTAAAATTAAATTACAAGATGCTAAGTTAGAAAATGAAACCGCCAAAGTAACCATAAAAAACAAATTAAATGCTGTACAACAAGAACTAGAATCTTTTATTGTACAGAGCAACTATATAACCACTATTGTAGATGATTACGGAACACTTTTAAAAGCAGAAGAACGAAAATTTTTTCTTGGAGAAAGTTCTTTGTTTTTGGTAAACTATCGCGAATCAAAATTAATTGAAACTAAGTTAAAGGCTATTGATGTTGAAAATAAGTTTTTTAAATCGAAAGCAAATTTATTTAAAGCTGCTGTTATTTCTATAGCAGAATAAATATTGTGATCATTAAGATAGGCCTAAGCAATTTTATAATTAATTATAGTTTAATCATCATCCTCTAAAGCAAAAAAATCATTTACTGGAATCTTAAAAATAGCTGATAATTTTAAGGCTAAAACTGTAGATGGAACATACCTGTTTTTTTCTATGGAATTAATCGTTTGTCGAGAAACACCAATTTTTTTTGCTAAATCATCTTGCGTTAAATCTAAAATGGCGCGTTGTACTTTTAAGGTATTTTTCATATTAACGATTCATTCTTTTTAGTTGCCAAAAGAACATCAATTGTACAATCAACATAAAAAATAATACCTGAAAATAATTAAATCCTTTTAGGGTTTCATTTTCATCAAATAACAAACCAACTCCATAATTAATTAAAGGTTGTACCAAAGAATACACAATGGCTAACAAAAAAGCCAACCTGTAAGATTGTGAGCGTAAACTATCTATAAACTCATCTTCTTCTTTACTTTTCGATAAAGAAATGATCAACAAACCAACCAACAAAAAGGCTTGAAAGACTGGCCTTATCCATTCTCCATTGTCTACAAACTTTCTACCAAGCAATAAAACAAAAGCAGAAATAGCAATTACTAATCCGATTTTTTTATAACGATAATTCAATTGAAACTTATTCATTTTCTCTAACTGACTTCGTTCTCTTTCACAAATTGACTGTCTAGACATCTTATTTATTTTACAAATTGACAAATTAACTTATTAATATGTCAAATATACTTTACATTTTAAAGAAACACAAATATTTTTATAAAAAGTTTTAAAAATGTGAATAATCACTTAATATTGTATAAACTAATTTTATGAAAAATGCATTTAGGCTTTGTCTTATATTTATAGGTATCACTGTACAAATTTCAGCTCAAACTTCTTATTTTGATATCAATGAAAGTAATTCATATAAAGATCAGTATAAATCAACCACTATTTTAAGCGTTTATACTACTCCACAAAACCTTACTATAATTGCTCGAAAAAGCAAATCAACATTAATATTTGAAAGTTTTGATGAAAATGCGAAAGGAAAAAAAATTAAATCTGTACCATTAAGTAAAAAAGAAAGCTTTGTTGGTGAATTTTATTATGACAACCAAGTAAGAGTTTTTATGGTAGAAAGTCCGTCAAAAACAAAACGAATTTTAAACTGTTATACGTTAAATATATCAACATTTACATCTACAAAAGCAACCTTATTAGATACAAATGTAGAAAAGAAAAGTGCGTTATTTTCTGGTCAGAATAAAAGACAAACAAACTTTTCAATATCACCCAACAAAAAATTTATTGCAATAACTACAGATAATGTAAAAAAGAATTCAAACTCTTATGATGTACATCTTTTTGATGCCAAAACATTATCTTCTGTTTTTACTAAAGCCTATTATGCTAATGAAGAAAAGTATTACACATCATCAGATATGGTTGTAGATAACAACGGAGTTGTTTTTAGCATTGGTAAAGAGTACTTTAAAGGCAGACGCGAAAGAAAAAAAGCAAAAGCAAATTATTCGTATGTGCTTACAAAAATTGATATTGATAACATTACTACTGGTAAAATAGAACTTACAGAAGATGAATATATTAAAAGTATGAGTTTGTCTTTTTATAAAGATAATTTAAGGCTAATTGGGTATTACTCTCAAGATAAAGTATTTGGAATTAAAGGAGTTAGTCAATTTTCTGTTGACAAGAATACACTATCTGTTTTGAATAAAAAGAAAGCGCCTTTGCCTAACAAAGTTTTTGAAGATTTATATGGCTATAGAAATGCAAAGAGTAAAAAAGATTCAGAATTAACTAGCTTTAATTTAGATTATATTTTAGAGGATGAAAAGGGCAATACTTTTTTAATTGCAGAAGAATTCTATGTGGTTCAAGTTTATGTGTCTAATGGAATGAATGGTGGATACTATGTAACAACCTATCATTATGATGATATTTTAATTACAAAATTAGATGCAAATGGCAATTTAAAATGGGGAAGAAGTATTTTTAAAAGAGCTACAGAACCATCTTACAATGCATTTTTAAAGAATGATAAGTTGTATATTTTATTAAATTCTGGAAAAAAACTCTCTGATAAAAGTGATGGAAGATTAAAAGTTTCTAAAGGCTGGTTTGAATCTACGTCTTTATATGCGTTTGTTTATGATATAGATGGTAATTTAGATTATGAAAAAATTCAAGATAATAAAGGTAAAACCACTTACATTCCTTACTTAGGAAGCTACAATAATGGAAAATTTGTAATGTACAATCATTCTAAAGGAAGAAAAAAAATAATGATGTTAAATTGCAAGGAATAACAACCCCAAAAAAATTAGGTATTCATTTAAAATTACTCATTAACTGATTAAAAAAGAAATTGTTATATTTATCATCAATCAACTAAACTTTTAAAATTATGGCAACAACTACAAAACCTTCTAAATCTTTCTGGATAATTTCTGTTTTAGCACTTATCTGGAATGCAATGGGTGTTATGGTGTATTTAGGACAAGCTTTTATGACAGACGATATGAAAGCGTTAATTCCTGCAGATCAGTTAAAATTAATAGAAAATACTCCATCTTGGGTAACAGCTGCTTTTGCTATTGCTGTGTGGTTTGGTCTATTAGGATGTATTTTACTTTTAGCACGCAAAAAAATAGCACATAAAGTATTTGTCATTTCTTTATTAGGTGTTTTAGTGCAAACAGCTTATTCTTTTTTTATGACAAACGCTTTAGAAGTGTATGGCAACACAGGTTTAATTCAGCCAATTATTACTATTTTAATTAGCTTTTACTTAGTATTATTCGCTAAAAAAGCTGAAAATTCAGGAATTTTAGCATAGCATCAAAAATTTACTTATTCGAATAAAGCCACCAAAAATTCAGCAACACAAGCGGGTTTTTGGTGGTTTTTTATTTCTATTGTACAAGTAAAGGTTATTTTAATTCCGTTGTTTTTTAAATCTTCTATAGCTTTAATGCTAGAATGCATTCTTAATTTGCTATTTACAGGAACAGGATTTGGAAATCGAACTTTATTTAAACCGTAATTTAAGCCCATTTTTACAGATTTAATTACAAAAGTTTCTTCCAACATTCTAGAAATCATAGCAACAGACATAAAACCATGAGCAACTGTACTTTTAAAAGGAGACTCTTTTTCAGCTCTTTTTTCATCAATATGAATCCATTGTTTGTCTAAAGTTGCATTAGCAAAATCATTAATCATTTGCTGTGTTATTGTGTACCAATTACCAACAGGCAACTCCTTACCTATCATCATTTTAAAATCTTCAAAATTTGTAAATTCTAATGGTTTCATATTCTAATATTTAACTTTTATTGAGTATTAAATTATTACAATTCATTAAATTAGTCAAAATTTTCAATTAAATGAGACCAATCCTACTTTTTCTTACCTTTTTATCAATTTCAATTTACGGCCAAGACAATCCACAATGGATGAGGCATTCTTCAATTTCTCCAGATGGAACACAAATTGCTTTTACTTACAAAGGCGATTTATACAAAGTGAGCACTAATGGAGGTACTGCAAAACAACTAACCTATCATAATGCGCACGATTACAAAGCTATTTGGAGCAAAGACGGTTCTAAAATCGCTTTTGCATCTAATAGATATGGTAATTTTGATATTTATATAATGAATGCTGATGGTGGAGCTGCAACCAGATTAACGTTTCATTCTAATGATGAAATTCCGTTTTCTTTTACTTCAGATGATAAAAATGTTGTTTTTGGAGCGTTAAGACAAGATGATGTAAATCACAGACAATATCCTCACAGATCGCAATCAGAATTGTACAGTGTTCCTGTTGCAACTGGTAGAGTTTCGCAAATATTTACAATTCCTGCAGAATATGTACAGTATTCTAAAGACGGACAAACCATGTTGTATCATGATAAAAAAGGTGGCGAAAACGAATGGCGAAAACACCATACATCATCTATAACCAGAGATATTTGGATGTACAATGCAAAGACAGACATTCATAAAATGATTACAACGCATAATGCAGAAGACAGACATCCATTTTTTAGCGACGATGAAAAAAGCATGTATTATTTAAGTGAAAGAAGTGGTTCTTTTAATGTGCATAAAATGAACTTAACTAACAATTCTGATGAAAAACTGACCAATTTTAGTTTGCATCCTGTGCGTTTTTTAAGTGTTGCAAATGGTGTGATTTCTTTTGGATATGATGGAGAATTATATACCCTAAAAGAAGGAGCATCACCTAAAAAATTAACCATAAAAATTATTACACAAGACAAAGAAAATACAGATAAGTTTGTTTCTGTAAATGGCGGAATTCAAGAAATGGCTGTATCTCCTAATGGAAAAGAAATTGCATTTATTGCCAGAGGCGAAATTTTTGTTACTTCTGTAGACAAATCTTTTACTAAAAGATTAACAAACACACCAGAAAACGAACGTTTTGTTTCTTGGGGGCCAAAAGGAAAATCAGTAATTTATAGTAGCGAAAGAAATGGAAAATGGAGCGTTTATAAAACTGAAAAAGTTAGAAAAGAAGAACCTTTTTTCTACGCTGCAACTTTAGTAAAAGAAACTGCTTTAATAGATAATAAAGTAGATAATTATTTGGCAGAATACTCACCAGATGGAAAAAAAATAGCTTTTATAGAAGGCAGAAGAACACTTAAAATAGTAGATGTTGCTTCTAAAAAAGAAACAACACTGTTAACTCCAAAAGATTTATTTCATATGAGAGATGGAGATAAATATTTTACTTGGAGTCCAGATAGCAAATGGTTGTTGGTAGATTGGAGCAAAACTTTAAGCAATAGCGAAGTATTATTAATGGCTGCAGATGGTTCTAAAAGAATAAATTTAAACGAAAGTGGTTATTATGATTATTATCCAAAATGGGTAAATGGAGGGAAACAAATGTTGTGGTTTAGCAATAGAAACGGATTAAAATCTTATGCAACAAGTGGTCGTTCGCAATCTGATGTTTACAGTATGTTTTTTACACAAGAAGCTTGGGACGAATTTAATTTAAGTGATGAAGAATACAAATTGATGCAAGCCATAAAAGAGGAAGAAAAAAAGAAAAAAGAAGAAGAAAAGAAAGACAAAAAAGACGACAAAAAATCGAAGAAAAAAGATAGCAAATCAAAAGACGCTAAAAAAGAAGACAAAACAAAAACGCTTGAGTTTGATTGGGCAAATATGAAAGATAGAACCAAAAGATTAACGATTCACTCTTCTAGTTTGGGTGATGCTGTGCTGTCTAAAAAAGGTGATTTTTTATATTATTTAGCAAGTTTTGAAGGGAAATCAAATCTTTGGAGCACTAATTTAAGAACCAAAGAAACTAAAATGTTAATGCCTTTAAACACACGTTCTGGAAGTTTACAGTGGGATAAAGAAATGAAAAACCTTTATTTACTAAGCAGTGGAAGAATTACAAAATTAAATCCTGCAAGCAAAAAACGAGAAGGCGTATCTATAAAAGGTGAAATTTTGTTAGATGAATACGCAGAAAGAAAAGCCATGTTCGATCATGTTTGGATTCGTACCAATGCTATTTTTTATCACCCAGATTTTCACGGAATCAATTGGAAAATGATGAAAGAAGAATACCAAAAATATTTACCACACATTTCTAACGGTTATGAATTTTCTGAAATGTTATCAGAAATGTTAGGAGAATTAAACGTTTCTCATGCAGGTGCTGGTTACAGTGGCAGCAACGTTTCTAATGCAGATGCAACAGCCTCTTTAGGCATTTTTATCAATTACGACTTTAAAGAAGATGGAATTTTAATTGATGAAATTATTGCAGGAGGTCCTTTAGATAAAGCAAAATTCAACATCAAAAAAGGCAACATTATTACAAAAATAAATGGGGTTACCATTTCTAAAAATGAAGATTTAGCAAAATATTTCAACAGAAAATCTGGTAAATTTATGTTGTTAGAAGTTTTAAACCCTGAAACAAAAAAGACGCAAACCATTACTGTTAAACCAATTTCTTTAGGTTCAGAAAGTAGATTATTGTACAATAGATGGGTAAAAATCAACGAGAAAGAAGTTGAAAAAGAAAGTAATGGCGAGTTAGGTTATGTACATATACCTGGAATGGGAGATGGACCATATAGAAGTATTTACCAAGATATGATGGGTAAATATTTTGATAAAAAAGCGGTGATTATTGATACGCGTTTTAATGGTGGTGGAGATTTAGTAGCAGATTTAGCCATGTTTTTTACTGGAGTGCCTTTTATAACGTACGCAACTGAAGATAAAGTAGTTGGTGGTGAACCTACTTCACGTTGGACAAAACCAACATTATCTATTTTTAACGAAAGCATGTATTCTGATGGGCATTGTTATGCACAAGGTTATACCGATTTAAAAATTGGAAAAACAGTAGGTATGCCAGTTCCTGGAACTTGTAGTTTTGCAGGTTGGGAAGGTTTACAAAATGGTGGTTATTGGGGTGTTGTGCCAGTTAGTGCCAAAAATAAAGCTGGTGAATGGATGGAAAACAACCAAACAGAACCAACTATAAAAGTGAAAAACATGCCAGGAAAAATTGATAATGGAATTGACCAACAATTAATACGTTCGATAAGAGAGTTGTTAAAAGAAGTAAAATAAAATATTTTGATATATAACAAAAAGCGAAACATTTACAGTTTCGCTTTTTTTATGTTTTACCAAATAAATCATCTTTAATTCTGGGCAATTGCAAATGAAATTTCACGGCAATCAATCGAACAGTTACAATTACTGATGCAGAAATAATGAAAATTAAATCTTTAGAAATATCAAAATAAGATAATATCAAATATGTTATACCACCAGCCAAACAAGCTGATGCATAAATTTCTTTTTCAAAAATTAGCGGAATTTTATTAGTTAAAACATCACGTAAAACACCTCCAAAAACTGCTGAAATCATCCCCATAATTAAAGCAATAATAGGGTGCAAATCAAAACTTAAACCTTTTTGCAAACCCAATAATGTAAATACGCTAATGCCCACTGTATCAAATAAAAAGTGAGTTTTATATAAGGGTAATATTTTACTTTTAAATAAAAAAGTAGCAACAACAGCAATTAATATTGTCCATAAATAGTTTAAATCTCCAATCCAATTTATGGGATGTGCATCAATTAAAACATCACGTAGCATGCCACCACCAACAGCCGTTACAAAAGCAATAATAACTACACCAAATAAATCAAATTTTTGATCAGAAGCCACTAAAGCTCCACTAATTGCAAAAGCGAATGTACCTAAAATATCTAAAACATAAATGAAATCCATTTAAACTGTAACTTCAGTAAATTTAATCTGCAATTCTTTTTGAATTTGATGAATTTTCTCTAATTCTGATGGCAATATAAATGCCAAAGAAGTACCTGTTTTTCCTGCTCTTGCAGTTCTACCACTTCTATGGGTATAATATTCTAATTGTTCTGGTAATTGATGGTGAATTACAAACTCTAAATCTTTTACATCAATACCACGTGCAGAAACATCAGTAGAAATTAAATATTGTAAACTTTCATTTTTAAAAGCACGCATTACTTTATCTCTTTCTTTTTGTTGCATATCTCCTTCTAATGCAGCTGTAGAAAATCCTTCTTCAATTAATTGTTTTGCTAAATTTTGAGCACCAGCTTTTGTTCGGCAAAAAATAATTCCTCTTTGATCGTTTCTTTTTTCTAAAAACGAAATGATATCCCCTACTTTTTCTTTTAATGATGTTTTGGTGTATTGATGACGAATATTTGCATTTACCAAAGCATTTTTATTTACTTCAATTCGTGGTGCATTTGCATCCATATACGTTTTTACAATTCTTTTAATTTCATCTGGCATTGTAGCAGAAAATAACCAAGTTTTTCGATCTGCTTTCTTTGTAAATTTTAAAATTCGATTTAAATCTTGCTTAAAACCCATACTCAGCATTTCATCAGCTTCGTCTAAAATAACGGTTTTTACATGGCTGATATCTATTGCTCCTCTTTCTATCAAATCTATTAATCTACCAGGAGTTGCAATAACAATATGCGTAGTTCTTTTTAAATTATTCATTTGACGATCAATTTTTTCACCACCAAAAACTGCTTCTAAAAATATACGTTGGTCTACATATTTTGTAAACTTAAATAACTGTTTTTTAATTTGTTGCACCAATTCTCTTGTTGGCGATAAAATTAAGGCTTGAATATGCTCAGAATCTGCATCAATTTTGCTTAAAACAGGCAAACCAAAAGCTGCTGTTTTTCCAGTTCCTGTTTGTGCCAATCCAATAAAATCAGTTTTAGAATTTAATAAAATTGGTATTGCTTTTTCTTGGATTTCAGTTGGCTTAGAAATCCCTATTTCTTTTATTGATTTTATATAATCTTTATGAATTCCGAGTGCAGAAAATGTTGACATTGTTTCTTAATTTTGTGCAAAGATACTTTTATTAATGTGTAATAAAACAAATTACATAAATTGCTCCAAAAAAAATGGCCTAAATTAATTTTAGATTTAGAAAGATTTTATCATTTAATTTTTAAAATTATAACGATTTAATTTAGCAGTACTTTTAATACATCTTCTCTAATTCTTGCAGGTTTAAAGGTTTTAGCATTTAACATTGCCCAAACTGTTTTGGCTTTTACAAGCAAAACATCACCTTTATAAAACTCCATAAAACGTACAGAAGTAATTCCTTTGGTTTCACCAACCCAAGTTTTTACAGTAATTTCATCGCCCAAACCCGCTTGTTTTAAATAATCTATTTCGTGCCTTACAACAACCCAAACGTATTGAGGCAAAGGATGATCTTTGGTTAAAAATGCCCAATGTTTTGTGGCAATGATATCCATCCATTTTACATAAACCAAATTGTTTACGTGTTGTAAATTGTCTATATCATCCGTAGAAACTGTAATTTTTAGTGTAAAAATCTGCTGCATTTTATAGCTTTTGGCAAACTTAAAGATTTTAATATTTGTATAGTAATTATTGATGATAGATTTAGATGAATCTTTTTATAAATGTTGATATTTGCAGCTTCTTATGACAAAGTTAGCAAACGAATTAGGTACAGAAAAAATTGGTAAACTCTTAATAAAACAAGCAGTTCCTGCCACAATTGGTATTTTGGTTATGTCTTTAAACATGATTGTAGACACCATTTTTGTTGGGCAATGGGTAGGTGTTTTGGCTATTGCAGCCATAACAGTTGTTTTACCAATTGCATTTTTAATTTCTTCTATTGGAATGGGAATTGGAATTGGAGGAAGTTCAATTATTTCTAGAGCTTTAGGTGCAGAAAACTCAGAAAAAGCTTTTTTAACTTTTGGTAACCAGATTTGTTTAACCCTTATTTTAGCCATTATTTTTGTTTTATTAGGAAACTTTTTTAGTGTACCAATTTTAAATTTATTTGGTGCTAAAGGTGATATTTTACCAATTGCATCAGAATATTTTGCAATGGTTATTTTTGGAGTGCCATTTTTGGCTTTTGCAATGATGGGAAATCCAGTAATTAGAGCAGAAGGAAAACCAAGATTTGCTATGTATGCCATGATAATTCCTGCTGTATTGAATATTGTTTTAGACATAATTTTTATCAAGTTTTTTGATTGGGGAATGACAGGTGCTGGTTTAGCTACTTCCCTTTCTTTTGCTAGTTGTGGTTTGTTTATTTTGTATTTCTTTCTATCCTCTAAAAGCGAATTGAAAATTATTCCTAAAAACTTTGCTTTAGATGGAAAAATCGTAAGAGAAATTGTAGAATTAGGTGGAGTATCTGTAGTAAGACAGGGTGCTATAAGTATTTTAATGATTGTTTTAAATTATTCTCTTTTTACATATGGAGGAGAAATTTCTATATCTATATTTGGTATTATAAATCGAGTAATGATGTTTGCCTTATCTCCTGTTTTAGGGGTTTCTCAAGGTTTTTTACCTGTTGCAGGTTTTAATATTGGTGCAGAAAAAAATGATCGAGTAAAAGAAACCATTAAAAAATCTATTTATTTTGGTTCGGTATTGGGTACAATTATATTTATCGGTATTATATTTCTAAAGGAAGAGATAATTTGGATTTTCACTAACGATACTACTTTACTTTCGGAAACCCCAAATGCTATGATTATTGTATTTTTAGCTACACCTATTGTAACTATGCAATTAATTGGTTCTGCTTATTTTCAAGCTGCAGGAAAATCAATTCCCGCTTTATTTTTAACACTATTAAAACAAGGAATATTTTTAATTCCTTTAGCTTATGTGTTACCAAAATATTATGGAGTTGTTGGTGTTTGGTGGTCTTTTCCTATTGCTGATGTATTATCTACTGTAATTACAGTTTGGGTTGTAAAACGAGAAGTTGATACAAATTTACAATAGATCTACACGCTCTTTAACTAGTTTTTACGACATCCATTTTTTTAACTAGCATGTAATTTTACTTTATAAAAAACTTTGTAGAGCCATCTCATAGCCTTTTAAGCCAAAACCAAAAAGAACTCCTTTTGCTGCAGGAGCAATATGACTATGGTGCCTAAATTCTTCACGAGCGTGAACATTAGAAATATGTAATTCTACCACA
Source organism: Polaribacter litoreus (assembly GCF_054584775.1). NCBI lineage: Bacteria > Pseudomonadati > Bacteroidota > Flavobacteriia > Flavobacteriales > Flavobacteriaceae > Polaribacter > Polaribacter litoreus. The sequence goes on from NZ_JBTLRD010000016.1 coordinate 64,367, forward strand.
GGTGTATGAATAGCTTTTACAGCATCACCAATTGCTACAGAAGTATGCGTGTACGCTGCAGCGTTTAAAACAATTCCATCGTAATCGAAACCAACTTCATGTAATTTATTGATAATAGCTCCTTCACTATTAGATTGATAATACGACAATTCTATATTTTTAAATTTCAATTGTAATTGTCTAAAAAAATCCTCGAAAGTTTCAGAACCATAAATATCTGGTTCGCGTTTTCCTAATAAATTTAAATTTGGTCCGTTAATAATGATTAGTTTCATAAAACATTTTAAGTTGTAAATATAAACTTTATTTTTAGCAAATGAAATGGCAAAATGCAATTAAAGATTATCAAAGTTATCTAAAAATTGAAAGAGGATTATCTAAGAATACGATAGAAAGTTATACGAGAGATTTAGAAAAATTGACTTGGTTTTTAGATAAAAATGATATCAACACCTCACCTATTGTTATAGCTGAAAATACGGTACAACAATTTATTTATGAAATTGCTAAGCAAGTAAACCCTAGAAGTCAAGCAAGAATTATTTCTGGTTTACGAAGCTTTTTTGATTATTTAATTTTTGAAGATTATAGAGAAACGAATCCTACAGATTTAATTGAAGCTCCAAAAATTGGTGTAAAATTACCAGATACTTTATCTGAAGATGAAATTAATGAGTTAATCTTAGCAATCGATTTAAGTCATCCTCAAGGAGAAAGAAATAGAACTATTATAGAAACCATGTATAGTTGTGGTTTACGGGTTAGTGAGTTAATTTCTTTAAAAATCTCAGATTTATTTTTTGAAGAAGGTTTTATAAGAGTTATTGGAAAGGGAAACAAAGAACGTTTTGTACCCATTCATTACAATGCCCAAAAATACATTACTATTTATATTGATGAAATTCGTTGTCATTTAAAACCGGTTAAAGGTTATGAAGATACACTGTTTTTAAATCGGCGTGGCAAAGGATTAACTAGACAAATGATTTTTACTATTTTAAAAAACGTAGCCACAAAAATAAATCTAAATAAAAAAATCAGTCCGCATACATTACGTCACTCTTTTGCAACTCATTTATTAAAAAATGGTGCCGATTTAAGAGCAATACAACAAATGTTAGGTCATGAAAGCATTACTACTACAGAGGTTTATGTACATTTAGATAGAAGTTATTTAAAAGAAGTAGTTGAAACATTTCATCCAAGAAAAAGTTCATCCTAACTTTCACAAAGAGAAAAGCACTATATTATTGATAATAAAGTATTTATGTAATCATTTCTTGATAAAATTTATTTCTGATTTTACTTATTTACCCTTTTCATCAACATTGATTGCATTATTAAAAATAATATTCTTTAACGTGAGTTCGATTTAAAAACCACCAATTATTAACATACTATAACTTTTATTCTTTGAAACGAATGCCATTTTTACTGAAATTGAGAAATCTTAATTTAACGTTGAGATTTCTCAGCGACACTATTTTCGAAATGACAATCTACTGTTTTTCTACAAAATAAACTTATATCAAACTCATGTTCTTTATTTAAAACAAACTTTGCTGCGTATCATCATCTGTATTTTCCTTTTTCTTTTGAATTGCTTTCTTTAAAAGCTCGTTCTTTTTGTTTTCTTTGCTTTCTGCATCTATAGTTGCAGGTTTTTCAACCGCAGGAATTTCTAATGGTAATTTATCTTCAATCACTTCTTCTTCAACCACTTCAACATCTTCCGCTTTTTCTTCTTCTGGTTCTTCGTAAGGTAATGATTCTAATAAATTTACATTTTTAATACGCTCTGTTGTTAATTGATTTCCAAGAGCTTTTATCCCTTTTACAGCAATAAATTCTTCGAAATTAACTTCTTCATTAGCTAAACTTCTTTTAGAAAATTGCACTTCTGCAATTGGTCTATAATCTGTAGCAACAATTTCTAATTTAGATTTTGGATGTTCAGAAATAAAAAGTTCTTCTTTTTCTGGTGTTTCTATCAAAAAGCGTTTTACATAATATTTGGCTTTTTCACCATCAAAATAAATTGCAGAAATGGGTTTATTAGGTTTCCATTTTTCTAAAACAATCATATCATCATCAAAATGCATTGCCAAATCTGGTTTTACAGCTTTCGCCTTACCCTCTTGAGTTATGATTAACAGCTTATCTTCTGCTCTAAATTCACCCAACAAATCTCCTCTTTCATCAACATTTAAACGTTGTACAGTTTCATCGAACCAAATTTTACGAGGTTTTAAAGTGGATACTCCTGCAGATTTAAAATCGATACTTTTAATAGCAAACTTGGTAATAGTATTTCCACGAACTCCTCTACCTTTTACAGCTAAATCAGCAAAATCGATGTCCCATTTTAGTTTTTTAATACTACCAACAGCTCTTAAATTTATGGTAACCACTTCTGCTTCTCCATTCGGATTTGCAGAAAAATATAAGACTTTAGAACCTTTACTACCATTGGTTAAATCGTATTCTTTATCACGAGTTACAGCAGTAACCGCAAAACGTTTCATATAACTTGGACCTCTTGTACCATCTTTATACATAAAATTATAAATGGTTCGTTTATCTTTCTTTTTAAAGACGGCAATGTGAATAATATCTTTACCTACAAAGGTTTTAGCATCGATTTTGGTTACCATCATTTTACCATCTCTTCTAAAAACGATAATGTCATCAATATCAGAACAATCTGCTACAAATTCGTCTCTTTTTAAAGAAGTACCAATAAAACCTTCTTCTCTATTTACGTACAATTTAGCGTTTTTCATAGCTACTTTTGATGCCACAATATCATCAAAAATTCTAATTTCAGTTTTACGCTCTTTACCTTTTCCGTATTTTTCTTTTAGGTTTTTAAAATAGTCGATTGCAAAATCAATAAGATGATCTAAATGATGTTTTACACCTGCAATTTTTTCTTCTAAACTTTCTATATGTTGTTTGGCCTTGTCAATATCGAATTTTGATATTTTCTTGATTCTAATTTCCGTTAAACGAACAATATCTTCTTCAGTAATTGCTCTTTTTAAATGAGTTATATGTGGTTGTAAACCTTTATCAATCGCTTCAATTACACCTTCCCAAGTTTCTTGTTCTTCAATATCTCTATAAATCCTATTTTCTATAAAAATTCGTTCTAAGGACGAAAAATGCCATTGCTCTTCTAGTTCGTTTAACTGAATTTCTAACTCACGTTTTAACAATTCTACAGTTAAATCTGTGGAATGTTTCAACATATCAGAAACTCCTGTAAACACAGGTGTATTATTTTTAATAGTACACGCTAAAGGCGATATTGATGTTTCGCAATTGGTAAATGCATACAAAGCATCAATAGATTTATCTGGTGATACGTTTGGTGGCAAATGCACCAAAATTTCTACTTGAGCTGCAGTATTATCTTCAATCTTTTTTATTTTGATTTTACCTTTATCATTGGCTTTTAAAATGCTATCAATTAAAGAAGAAGTTGTTGTAGAAAACGGAATTTCATTTATCACCAACGTTTTTTTATCTAATTGCGAAATTTTTGCTCGAATACGCACCCTTCCTCCTCTTTTACCATCATTATAATTGGTAAAATCTGCAATTCCGCCAGTTAAAAAATCAGGCACAATTTTAAAACTTCTACCTTTTAAATATTTAATAGAAGCATCTATCAACTCATTAAAATTGTGTGGTAATATTTTAGTTGATAAACCAACTGCAATTCCTTCTGCTCCTTGCGCTAATAATAAAGGGAATTTTACAGGTAAATCTATAGGTTCTTTTCTTCTACCATCATAAGACAATTTCCATTCTGTTGTCTTCGGATTAAATACAACTTCTAAAGCAAATTTAGACAAACGTGCCTCAATATATCTAGATGCTGCAGCTCTATCTCCTGTTAAGATGTTACCCCAGTTTCCTTGCATATCAATCAGCAATTCTTTCTGACCAATTTGAACCATAGCATCAGCAATAGAAGCATCTCCATGTGGATGATATTGCATAGTATGCCCAACAATATTGGCTACTTTGTTGTAACGTCCATCATCTAAATCTTTCATAGAATGCATAATTCTACGTTGTACAGGTTTTAATCCGTCTTCTAAAGAGGGTACTGCTCTTTCTAAAATTACATACGAAGCATAATCTAAAAACCATTCTTTATACATACCAGTAACTTTGGTAATGGTTTCTTCTTGAGGCGAATCTAATTGTTCACCTTCGTTCGTTAATTCTTCTTCGTGTTCGTTCTCGTTTATTTCTTCACTCATTCTTTTTAAACGTTTAATTGTTTAATCGTTTAATTGTGTATTTGTTTCTTTGGGCGTTCCCTAAAGGTCGGGCTTTACGTTATATCTTTTTTATGAAAAATAAAAAAGGATGCCACTCCAATCCCTAACGCAGGCATACTTGCTAATTATTTGCAATTACGTAATTAATTTTCTATCAATTTATTTTGTTTCTTTCAGACCTCACAGGTTTTAAAAACCTGTGAGGTCTTTTTAATATGTTTATTATTTAAATTATAACCAAAATTGTAATTTTTATTTACTATAAACTTGCTCAAAGTCCTTTCCTTTGGAAAGGATTTAGGATAGGATTCATCTAAATCGTTGAAAACTAACTCTATATTTTTGTCGTAATTCGTTCATTTCTTTTTGATGTCTTCAATTTCTAATCGCAAATTTAAATTATCACTTAGTAAATCTCTCATTTTTGTAAATATTCTAATAATTTTAATATTTACAGCAATAGCTCTATCACTTCTCAACAGGTCACAATTTATTTTATAATTTTCCTTTTATCTCTTGTAACTGTTGAACATCAAGTAAATCTTTAGGTCTTTGTGCCTTTAACTTACTGTCTATTAGGTCATCATAAGATAAAACTCTCCATTTTAATACTTTTTCTCCCTCTATAATTGCTTCTTCACTGTTTTTATATGCCTCATCAAATGTTTTTACTGATGAAAACCGTGTAATTAATTCTAAATCTAAATCAACAGGTGAAAATTTTACAGAAATATTTTGCATATTAGCCTTCACCTCTTTTGGAAAATCATCAATTTCATAATCCATACTTCTAAATACTTGTATCAAGTTTTTTAGATTTTCATCAGAAGTTGAAATCCAAAAATCTACATCAGCAGAATGTCTTTGATAGCCGTGAAAATTAACAGCACCTCCACCAACCATAATCATTTTTACCTGAAACTGATTTGCTAAAGCTATGAACTTATTTATTTTACTCTCCCAAAGTTTTTGCATCAATTACGATTTTAAAATTTTCATTATTTTCTTTCTTATGAGATGGAAAATCCTTCAATTGATACATCAACTTAAAAAAACTTTGTACACGCTGAGAAGGATTAAGTTTTAAAAACTCATCTAATTGGTTTTGATTACTTTGTTTTTTTGTTTGAAATTTTATTTCCATACTGTGTTACATTCTATTTAATTCCAAATTATAAAAATAAAAGGATTTTAGGATAGACTTTCCTCAACATAATCTAGTTCCACTTTTAAATTTTGGATGATAAACTTTTGTCTGTCAGGTGTATTTTTACCCATATAAAACTGTAGCATTTGTTCAATAGACATTTCTTTGTCTAACATTACAGGATCTAAACGAATATCATCACCAATAAAATGAACAAATTCATTTGGCGAAATCTCACCCAAACCTTTAAATCGTGTTATTTCTGGTTTTCCTCTTAACTTTTCAATTGCCTCTCGCTTTTCTTCATCAGAATAACAGTAGAATGTTTGTTTTTTATTTCTTACTCTAAATAAAGGCGTTTCTAGAATATATAAATGTCCTTCTTTTATCAATTCTGGGAAAAACTGTAAGAAAAATGTGATTAATAACAAGCGAATGTGCATACCATCAACATCGGCATCAGTAGCAATTACAATATTGTTATAACGTAAATCCTCTAAACCATCTTCAATATTTAAAGCAGCTTGTAAAAGGTTGAATTCTTCATTTTCGTACACAATTTTTTTACTTAATCCGTAAGAATTTAAAGGTTTCCCTTTTAAACTAAAAACGGCTTGTGTATTTACATTTCTAGATTTTGTTATTGAACCAGAAGCAGAATCTCCCTCAGTAATAAACAAGGTCGTTTCTAAATAATTTTCCTTTTTAATATCACCTAAATGAATTCGACAATCTCTTAATTTTTTGTTGTGTAAACTCGCTTTTTTAGCCCTATCTCTTGCTAATTTTCGAATTCCAGAAAGTTCTTTTCGTTCTTTTTCTGCTTGCAAAATTTTCTTTTGAAGCTTATCTGCAATTTCTGTATTTCTGTGTAAAAAGTTGTCTAATTTTGTTTTAACAAAATCGTTGATATAAGTTCTAACTGTTGGCAATTCACCACCCATTTCTGTAGAACCTAATTTTGTTTTGGTCTGACTCTCAAAAACGGGTTCCATCACTTTTATAGCAATTGCTGCTATTACTGATTTTCGAACATCAGAAGCTTCGAAATTTTTACCAAAAAAATCTCGAATGGTTTTTACAATAGCTTCTCTAAACGCAGCTTGGTGTGTACCTCCTTGTGTAGTATGTTGCCCATTTACAAAAGAATAATACTCTTCTGAATATTGCGTTTTACTGTGTGTAATAGCAACTTCTATATCATCTCCTTTTAAATGAATTATTGGATACAACATGTCTTCTGTATTGTTATTATCCTCTAACAAATCTTTTAAACCATTTTTAGAAAAGAACTTTTCTCCATTAAAAATAATGGTTAAACCCGGATTTAAATACACATAATTTTTAAGCATTTTGGCTACATATTCATTTCTGAATTTGTAATTCTTAAAAATGGTTTCATCCGGAATAAAAGAAACTTTAGTTCCTTTTCTGCGCGAACTTTCTTCTAAAAACTCTTGGTTTTCTAAATTTCCTTGGCTAAATTCTGCTGAGGCAGATTTTCCTTCTCTAGAGGATTCTACTCTAAAATAAGAAGACAATGCGTTTACAGCCTTTGTACCTACACCATTTAATCCTACCGATTTTTTAAAGGCTTTAGAATCGTATTTACCACCTGTATTCATTTTAGAAACCACGTCAACCACTTTTCCTAAAGGAATTCCACGTCCATAATCTCGAACTGTAACCTTGTGTTCTTTAATGGAAATTTCAATGGTTTTCCCTGCACCCATTACATATTCATCAATAGAATTGTCTAAAACTTCTTTAACAAGTATGTAAATTCCATCGTCTGCAGAAGAACCATCACCTAATTTACCAATATACATTCCAGGACGCATTCTAATGTGTTCTTTCCAATCTAAAGACCTGATATTATCTTCGGTATATTTTGTTTCTTGACTCATAAAATCTTTACTGTGATTAGGTTTGATGTACTGGACAATATAGCATTATCATCATTTAAATAAAACAGCAAAATCAATTAGTTATTAACATAATTTCAACGATAGTTTTAGCTTTTGGCAACTCGCTTTTAACTGTTAGCAAATAGCGAAAAGTGAATAGCTAACAGCCGAAGAAAATCACAAAAAAAAACAATATGTTATATTTTTAAACAAAACATTAAATACTCAACATTTTAATTACTTTTGGTGCGTAAATCAAATTAAAACAAAGTGGAAAACACACAACTTTTGGCGTTAGCAAATAAATACGGAAGTCCTTTATATGTTTACGATACAGATAAAATAGAATCGCAATACAACAGATTAACCAATGCATTTAGCAATGTAAAAAATCTGAAATTAAATTATGCTGTTAAAGCACTTTCTAACATAAATATTTTAAAATTCTTTAAAAATCTAGGTTCTGGTTTAGACACAGTTTCTTACCAAGAAGTGCAATTGTGTTTAACAACTGGAATCGAGCCTCATGATATTATTTTTACACCAAATGGAGTTTCTTTAAAAGAAATTGAGGAAGTTGCAAAATTAGGGGTTCAAATTAATATTGATAACCTTTCTATTTTAGAACAATTTGGTCAAAAGCATCCAGAAATTCCTGTTTGTGTACGTATCAATCCGCACATTATGGCTGGTGGAAATTCAAAAATTTCTGTAGGTCATATCGATTCTAAGTTCGGAATTTCTATTCACCAAGTACCTCACATTAAACGTGTTGTAGAAAACACAGGAATGAATATTAACGGAATTCACATGCACACTGGTTCTGATATTTTAGATATCGACACTTTTTTACGTGCTTCAGATATTTTGTTTGATGTTGCTCGTCAGTTTAAAAATATTGATTTTATCGATTTCGGAAGTGGCTTTAAAGTTCCTTATAAAGAAGGAGATATTTCTACGGATATTGAGCAATTAGGTGTTCAATTATCAGAAAGATTCAACGAATTTTGTGCAGAATATGGTAAAGACATTACGTTAATGTTTGAGCCTGGTAAATTCTTGGTTTCTGAAGCTGGTGTTTTCTTAGCTAAAGTAAATGTGGTGAAACAAACAACCTCTACAGTTTTTGCGCATGTAGATTCTGGTTTTAATCATTTAGTAAGGCCAATGATGTACGATTCCTATCATCATATCACTAACATTTCTAACCCACAAGGAAGAGATCGATATTATTCTGTGGTTGGTTATATTTGCGAAACTGATACGTTTGCATCGAACAGAAGAATTTCAGAAATTTCTGAAGAAGATGTTTTATGTTTCCACAATGCTGGTGCGTATTGTTTTTCTATGGCATCGAATTACAATTCTCGTTATTTGCCTGCAGAAGTAATGTTGGTTAATGGTCAAGATTATTTAATTAGAAAAAGACAAACAATTGAAGATATTTTAAACAATCAAGAAGTTGTTGAATTTTCTTCAAAAAAAAAGACTAAAAAAGCAGAAGTAACTGCTTAAATTTTATAAAATATTTTTCTATAAATCCACTAAAGAATTCATTTTTTTAGTGGATATTTTTTTACATTTACTCAACTATAAAAACCAATAACAATAATGAAAATTTTAGGAATAGGAAGTAATTATGTTACCGATTTAAAAGAAATTGAAGAAAAAAAGAAAGGTAAAAAATTTATTTTCTCTAAACCAGAAACAGCATTGGCTGTAAACTGCAATGTTCCTTATCCAAGTAGTATTACCAACCAATTAATCTACGAAGTAGAATTGGTAGTAAAAATTGGCAAAGAAGGTAAAAACATCAGTAAAGAAGAAGCAAATTCTTACATTTCAGAAATTGCTGTGGGTATCGATTATACAGCTACTGATATTTTAAAAAATGCTAGAGAAACTAAACATCCTTGGGAATTTGCCAAAGGTTTTGATGGTGCTGCACCAATTTCTAGTTTTCAACCGGTTTCTGATTATAATTTAGGTGATATTGATTTTGATTTAAAAATTAATGGAGAAGAAAAACAAAAAAGCAATACAGCATATATGATTAACGATTTTGCTGATATTATTTCTTTTATTTCTGAATACATGACCTTACAACCTGGCGATTTAATTTTTACAGGAACTCCGGCTTTGGGTAAAGGAGAAATTTTTAAAGGAGATCATTTACAATGTTCTGTAAATGGAGAATTGTTATTAGATTTTAAAATGATATAATTTTTTATTGATGAAAATCAGACTTTCTAAAATTGAGGATATTCCGCAAATTGCAACAATTATAAACGATGCAAAAGAGCTTTTAGCATCTCTTCATATTGATCAATGGCAAAATGGCTATCCAAACGCTGAACAGGTAGAAAACGACATCAAAAATAATGAAAGCTATGTAGTTGTAAATGATGAAGGAACAGTGATAGCAACCTCAATGTTTACTTTAAGAAAAGAACCTACTTACAAAGAAGTTATTGATGGCAATTGGCTAATTTCTGAAGATGAAGTATATGGCGTAATCCATAGAATGGCCATTAAAAAAGAATACAGAAAATTAGGTTTAGCAACTTTTCTTTTTGATGAATTTCATCAACAATTAAAAGACAAAAACATACAAAGTTTAAAGATAGACACACACGAAGATAATTTGGGTATGCAGTCTTTAATCAAAAAATTGGGCTACAAATACTGTGGAATTATTTACACCAGTTACAACGCAAAACGTTTGGCTTTTGAGAAAGTAATTTAAAACAATTACCAATAAAAAGACCCTTCAGGTTTTTAAAACCTGAAGGGTCTAAAGCAAAATAAAACTATATTTACAACCTCATAAATTCATTTTTATGAGGTTTCTTTTTTCAAAAAAATCAATTCAAAATGCAAATTCATCAGTACATCATTCAACAAACACAGATTTCAGAAAAGTCTATAAAAAACACGCTTTCATTATTAAATGAAGACGCTACCATTCCTTTTATTTCTAGATATAGAAAGGAAATGACTGGCAATTTAGATGAAATTCAAATTGGTGAAATTGTAAAATTTAAAGAGCTTTTTGAAGCCTTAGAAAAACGTAAAAAAGCAATTGCAAAAGCTTTAGAAGAACAGAATGTTTTAACTCCAGAATTAACTTCAAAAATCAACAACACAAAAGATATTACCTCTTTAGAAGATTTGTATTTACCTTTTAAAAAGAAACGAAAAACCAAAGCAGAAACAGCACGTTTACATGGTTTAGAACCGTTGGCAAAAATGATGATGAGTCAACGCGTAAATGATTTGGAATATACTGCTTCTAAATACACCTCCAACGAAGTTGAAACAGTTGAGAATGCTCTAGAAGGCGCACGTTTTATTATTGCAGAATGGATTAATGAACGTACAGATATCAGGAATAATATTCGTTATCAGCTAGAACGTTTTGCTACAATTTCATCAAAAGTAATTAAAACTAAAAAGGAAGAGGAGAAAGCACAAAAATTCAAAGATTATTTTGATTGGAATGAATCGTTAAACCGAATTCCATCACACAGATTATTAGCCATTTTACGTGCAGAAAAAGAAGGTTTTATTCGTGTTAAGATTGAAATCGATACAGAACGTGCCTTGCAAAAAATGGAAGACAGAATTATTCGTACTAACAACGAATGTACAATACAAATTCAATTCGCTATTCAAGATGCCTTTAAACGCTTACTATTTCCATCTTTATCCAATGAAGCCTTGTCAAAAGCCAAAGAAAAAGCAGATGATGAAGCTATTGTTGTGTTTTCTAAAAACCTAAAACAGTTATTATTAGGCGCTCCTTTGGGTGAAAAAAGAGTTTTAGCTATTGATCCAGGATTCAGATCTGGTTGTAAAATAGTTTGTTTGAATGAGCAAGGTGAGTTACAACACAACGAAACTGTTTTTCCTCACGCTCCTCAAAATCAATCTTTTGATGCGATTAAGAAAATTAGTTCTTTGGCAGAAGCTCATAAAATTGAAGCCATTGCTATTGGAAATGGAACTGCTTCTAGAGAAACAGAACAGTTGATTAAAAAAATTCAATTTAAAAACCCTGTAGATGTTTTTGTAGTGAGTGAAGCTGGTGCTTCTATTTATTCCGCTTCTAAAATTGCCAGAGATGAGTTTCCAAATTTCGATGTTACAGTTCGTGGAGCAGTTTCTATTGGTAGACGTTTGCAAGATCCTTTGGCTGAATTGGTTAAGATTGATGCAAAATCGATTGGAGTTGGACAATATCAGCATGATGTAGATCAAACCAAGCTAAAAAAATCTTTGGATACAGTTGTAGAAAGTTGCGTAAACACAGTTGGTGTAAACATCAACACTGCAAGTGAATCTTTATTGAGTTATGTATCTGGAATTGGCCCAAAACTAGCAGAAAATATTGTACAATATAGAAACGAAAATGGTGCTTTTACCTCAAGGACTGCAATAAAAAAAGTGCCACGTTTAGGAGGCAAAGCATACGAACAAGCTGCAGGATTTTTACGAATTAAGAATGGAAAAAATCCTTTAGATGATTCTGGCGTACATCCCGAAAGTTATGCTTTGGTTGATAAAATAACGAAAGATTTAAATACTAAAGTAGCTGAAATTATTGGTAATAAAGAGTTGCTTCAAAAAATCAATCTTAACAATTATATCTCAGATACAGTTGGTTTACCTACGTTGCAAGACATCATCAAAGAATTAGAAAAACCAGGGGTTGACCCAAGAGCGAAAGCTAAAGTGTTTTCATTTGATAAGAATATAAAAACGATGGCTAATTTAAGAATTGGACAACTCTTACCAGGAATTGTAAATAACATTACTAATTTTGGCTGTTTTGTAGATATTGGTATCAAGGAAAGTGGTTTAATCCACGTTTCTAATTTATCAGATACTTTTGTAAAAGATGTCAATGCCATTGTTTCTCTACAACAACAAATTGTGGTAAAAGTATTAGAAGTAGATGTGGTTAGAAAACGAATTCAATTGGCTTTGGTTAAATAAAAATTTAATACATTTAGATTATGACTAAAAAAGAAAAAACAGACTCTTGGGATGACTTAAGTGATTTTCAAAAAAATGAAATACAACAAGAGGTTAACGAATTAAATAAAAAGAAAAAAGTCTCTTGTGATGATGTTAAACAAAAACTTTCAAAATTGAAATAAAACACATTTTTATTAAGCATTAGAAATAAAAAATTTTAAATATTATTTAGTTTTACAACAACAATTTGAGGTAAATGTATTAGAAATTGATGTGGTTAGAAAACGAATTCAATTGGCTTTGGTGAAGTAAATTTTATTTTAACAAATCAAAAAACACTTAACCCTTCAGGTTTTAAAAACCTGAAGGGTTTCTTTTTTATTAACAATTTTAAAAGAAAATAATTAAATATTTTATATTTTCTTATTTTCGACCTCGTAAAAAACATAAATGAAAGTCTGTATCGCCGAAAAACCAAGTGTAGCAAGAGAAATTGCTAACATCTTAGGAGCCAACACAAAACGTGATGGTTACTTTGAAGGTAATGGCTATGCTGTAACCTATACTTTCGGACATTTATGTACCCTTTTAGAACCAAAAGATTACAAACCACATTGGAAAAGTTGGGATTTGAATAACCTCCCCATGTTACCAGAACGCTTTGACACAAAAGTAACAGGAGATTCTGGCATTAAAAAACAGTTCAATATTGTAAAAAGTTTGTTCGAAAAAGCAGATGTTGTCATCAATTGTGGGGATGCAGGAACAGAAGGAGAACTCATTCAACGTTGGGTAATTAATCAATGTAATTATAAAGGAAAAGTACAACGTTTATGGATTTCTTCGTTAACTGAAGAAGCCATTAAAGACGGATTTAACAATTTAGAATCCGCAGAAAAATACGACAACCTCTATTATGCTGGCTATTCTAGAGCAATTGGAGATTGGCTTTTAGGTTTAAATGCAACACGTTTATACACTGTAAAATTCGGCGGTTATAAACAAGTTTTGTCTGTTGGTAGAGTGCAAACTCCTACTCTAGCCATGTTAGTGAACAGGTATTTTGAAATCAAAAATTTTAAACCACAACCTTATTGGGAATTACAAACTACCTATAGAAATACACTATTTAATTATGAAGATGGTCGTTTTCTTAAAAAAGAAGATGGTCAAGTATTGGCAAACAAAGTTGCTGAATCTGATTTTGAAATTGTTTCTGTTACTAAAAAGAAAGGTAAAGAATACGCACCTAAACTTTTTGATTTAACAGGTTTACAGGTATATTGTAATAATAAATTCGGGTTTTCTGCGGATGAAACTTTAAAAATCGTTCAGAAATTATACGAAATGAAAGTAGTTACCTACCCAAGAGTTGATACTACTTTTTTACCTGATGATTTGTATCCTAAAATTCACGGAATTTTATCAAAATTGACAAATTATAGCGAACTTACGCAACCACTCTTAGGTAAGAAAATTAAGAAAACAAAGCGTGTTTTCGATGATAAAAAAGTCACAGATCACCATGCTATAATTCCAACAGGAATTCAAGGAAATTTGCAATACAATCAGCAACAAGTTTATGATATTATCACAAGAAGATTTATTGCTGTTTTTTATCCAGATTCTGATGTTTCTAACACATCTGTAATGGGTAAAGCTGCAGAAGTGCCTTTTAAAACTACTGGTAAGGAAATTATAAATAAAGGTTGGCGCGTTGTTTTTGAAAATCCTAAAGTCATTGCGAACGAAGTGAAGCAATCTCAACCTGACAAACAGATTACTTCGTCGAAAACTCCTCGTAATGACAAAAATGTCTTACCCTCATTTGTAAAAGGTGAAAAAGGAACTCATGAACCTTCGTTTTTAGAAAAAGAAACCAAACCACCAAGAAATTATACAGAAGCTAGTTTATTACGCGCCATGGAAACTGCAGGAAAACAAGTAGATGATGATGAAATGCGCGAATTAATGAAAGAAAATGGAATTGGAAGACCATCAACCAGAGCAAGTATTATTGAAACTTTATTTAGAAGAAAATATATTGAACGTAAGAAAAAACTGGTTTTACCAACACAAACCGGAATTGATTTAATAAATATTATTGATAACGAACTTTTAAAATCTGCTGAATTAACGGGTAGATGGGAAAAACGTTTAAAAGAAATTGAACGTGGCGAGTTTAATGCTGGAACTTTTATCAACAATATGAAAAAAATGGTTGATCAGTTGGTTTATGAAGTACGTTCTAATACTACTAAAAAACGAATTTCCTCTGTCATTGCGAGTGAAACGAAGCAATCTTCAAATAATCAAAAGATTTCTCCACAAGGTCGAAATGACAAGAAAAAAAAGCAAGTAGCTGGAAAAACTTGTCCGAAATGTAAAACAGGAAAACTGTTAAAAGGTTCTACTGCTTTTGGTTGTTCTGAGTATAAAAATAATTGCGATTTAAAAATTCCTTTTAAAATTTATGATAAAAAAGTTTCTGAAAATCAGATTATAAGATTAATTGATAAAGGTTGTACTACCAATTTAAAAGGTTTTGTTTTAAATGATGAAAAAGTTGAAGGTTTAATTCGTTTTGATGATAATTTTGCTTTAAAACTTGAACCTAAAAATAAGATTTCTCCACAAGGTCGAAATGACAAAAACAGTGCAGAGCAATCATCAGAAAAAATTTTTTGTCCTAAATGTGCAACAGGAACCATTTTAAAAGGTAAAACTGCTTACGGCTGTTCTGAATACAAAACCGGTTGCGATTTTGTGTTTACGTTTGAAAACATCAAAAAAATAGCCAATGGAAAACCATTGACTAAAGAATTGGTATTACAAATATTAAAAAGTTAACTTTTTTATTTTTTGGAACTTTGTTTTTTTAATCATTTTTTAAAGGAATGAATTCCATCATATTCAGTAAAATCATTTGTTCAGAATAAGAATTCTAGTTCGCATCTTTTTCTGTAATTTGTAAAACGTTTAAAAATCCATGTACATTGCTTGTTCCAAGGCCGCGAATATTTATATCGATAATTCCTTCATCATTAGGTAGAACATCAGTAATAGAAATTAATTCATATAAATTATTCTTATGGTTTACAGAAGCTGTAGCGTTATTGATACTTATTTCAGTAGCAGTTCCAATATAATTTCTAGAACAAAAAGCTATAAAATCATACGCCTTAGTTGTATCTAAATTAGAAAGCCTTAAGGTTGATGTTGATCCATTTGGTGTTTTAAAACAATCTCTTTCAGCTTCGTATGGAAAGTTTGCTAAAGGATCATCACTTGTACCAGAAAAGTGTGCATCATGGTTTTCAAACGGAGCGATAACTTCTATATCTATACCTGATTCTGAGGCTGTAGTAGTGCTTAAATTTGTAAGTTTAGCTCCAGTAGATACTCCAATACCAGGATTGCTAAAGCTATTCCATGGAAAAACCAATTCATACCCATTTACACTTCTTCCGAAATCTATTTGAATTACCATTGCATTTGATACAACAATAACTTTATCAATTCTTTCTTGTAACTGCTCTTTAAAATTACCATTACTTAAAGCTGAAACCAATTGTTGTGCAATGTTTAAGTCGCTTTGCGATTTAGAATTTTCTAAATTTTCTACAGCTACTTCAGCTTTTAATCTTGAAGAAATTAGACTTTCATATGCTGGATGATATCCGACATTAATCAAAGCGTTGTTGTTGCCTAAATTTTTATAATTTATAGACTCTGAATGGTTGTCAAACCCTTGGTATTCTATACTTGAAATATTTGCATCAGCATCTATTAATAATGATAATGAATGTTCTCTAAAAGAATCATCAACATCCATAAAATCTAAAGAGAGTGTAACTGTATTTTCTTTTTTAGATTGATTAATTTTAGTGTTTTTTGAAGATATTAAATATTCATAAACCGAATCTATAGTTGCCATCCACATATTATCTAGGCCAGATGCACCATATCTAGAGGCTAACCCTTCCATAACCCATTTAAAAGACTCGAACCTCATAGAACCACCATTGGTAGTTTCATTTTCACCCAAGTTAATTCTGTGTGTTCCTAATGTAATCCACACGTGTTGATTATTGTCTGATTTGGCATTTGTTAATAATGTTTCTATAAAATCGAAATCGCTAGAAGTTCTGTTGATGGTATTATCTTTCCAAGTATCAAAATCTCTAGACAAACCTAAAGCAGGTTTTGTTATCCAATATTCTGCGTATCTGTTCGAACTATGACCAAATTCGTTATTAGGATTGTTGATATTATTCACCAATTTTAAATAGCCTTGTTCTGCCAATTCTATAGTTATTGGATCATAAAGCGGATCGTTACTTGGAGCTGTAAAATTTCGTAACTTTAAACCAAGTACTTCTTTTAACTTTTTGTAATTTTCGGTTATTTGAAAAAGTATTTCTTGATCTCTAATCTCAGGGTCATTATTAAAACCAGGTGATGTAAATTGATTTTGTGCAGACCAACTATGATTTGTTATTGAAAAATTTTTCACATAACTATCCTTCAACATAAATGCATTCATGTTACTAATTGGATTATCATCAAAATTAATTGAACTCATATTTACATTTAAAGTGGCCGAAAACGGAATATTATTTCCTGCCCCATCTGTATAAAATAACCCTGGATAATCAGGAATACTTCCTTCATTATGTATTATGGTTCCTCCAGTAAACATGGGTACAGCCACTCTATATTGGCCCACTAAACCATCATCTAAATCAAAACTAAACGCAAATTCTTTATCGTATTTGTAAAATGCCTTTTCAACATTTACATAGGTTGGTTCAGCATCAAAAGTGATTGTGATTTTTTTTGAATTTGAAGCATTCATCTGCGTTTCAGAAAAAAATATACCCGAATTTATACCTTGTGCATGCGCTACTGTAGTAAATAACCACAAAAAGAAAGCTATTTTTTTCATACTCTATAAAAAGTTTTTTATTGATACTACTAAAAAGTGAGTACCATCAAAAATAGTAGTAATAAGGTTTTTAGAGTTTGCATTCAAATCCATAATTGGAGTAATCTTATCAGGAAATAAAAATTGATTTCCGTAATCTAATGTCCATTGCCCAGTGGCATCTTGGTTAACCAAAAACATATAAGTTGCTCCTAATATCGGGCTTGTAGGATTCTGTAAAATGGTGTCTTCAGTTAATACAATTTTATATAGGTTACCTTCTGTACCACTCCAAGAAATACTGCCTCCACTTGAGTTTAATATGTTAATTTTATTGCTAATAACTCCTGATAATTGAGCAGTTGAACTAGCTTCTAAATAGGAATTTCCGGCGATACTATCTGCAGTTTTAGCATGCAAAGCAAAAGGTACACTTAATATTTGACTTGTTGCTGATATGCTATAATTTGCTCCACCAGTTAAATCAATTTCAGTTTTAATAAAATAAGTACCAACAGACCAGTTGATATTAGAAAAATCACCAGTTAAAACAGCCCCTTCTCCAATTTCTAAACTCACTAACCCATTATTATTGGTTGTAGGTGTTTGCGTTTCTACATATACAGGAGTACTTCCTTGTAAAATACTGATTTGCATACCTACTTGTTGACTTACAACTAAGGTATTATTGACATCTCTTAATACAGCTTGGTAACTCATTTTTTCTGGAGCTTGACCATAGGTAAATAAAGAATTTAAAATAACGATAACTACAAATACTATTTTTTTCATAATGATTTATTTCTTGATAATTTTCAGAGCTTTTAATAATAAATTAGATTTGGTAACTTTTAGCAGATAAACTCCATTAGAAATATCTTGTATTTCAATTGTTGTTTTTGTGTCAATAATTCGTCCACTCTTTAATTGTTTTCCTTGAAGATCAAAAAGAGCGTACTCCAATTTATCTTGAGGCGTATTAGATGTTTTTAAAACAAGTTCACCAGAAGTTGGATTTGGATAAGTGGTAAGCGTAAGGATCATAGATTTATCATCTAAAACACTGAGCACCTGAAATTCAAAAGGCTGTTGAACTCCTTGAGCAACTGAACCAGTATTACTAGAGGCAGTTGTATACACTAATTGACCAAGAGTAAAGGCTACAGAACCTGAATTACTACTATTAGTAATACCTGAAGATGTTATGGAAGTTTGTGAATATAAAAAAGGTGTTATACATAACAACACACCCAAAAAGATGTTTTTTTTCATAGCTTTTTCTTTTAAAATAACTTTTTTAATCTTCTCCTTAATACTAAAGAATGATGATCATTACAAAAATACTTTTTTTTTTAAAACAGGCAAATAAATAACTTTTTTAAGTTTAAAGGAACCCTATTATTTAGTTCATTCATCATTTAGATTTTTTATCAAACAAAAATAAAATGATAACGTCGACTTAAATCATTTGCCATTCTACCTTAGCCAATCTACCTTAAATAAGGTAAAAATATTTTATCACAGTAAATAAATTGTACGGTTATCCGTAAAACTCAAATAAAATTCAAATTACTAAGGGTCTCTTTTGTTATTAACTTATAACAATCCATTCATCAAATAAACTTTTGAATAATTTTATGACTTGAGTGCTGCATAACTTTTCTGGTATAATATGTTGAAAATTAACTGAATCTCATTTTGAGCTTTACATCATAAATTTTAAAAATAATCTCAAATAAACTACTCAAAAGCTTGATCTTTATATTATATTAGTAACTTCTTGAATAAAAAAATAATAAGCCAAACTTTTAATGGATTTTACAAACCCGCTAGTATATGGTGTTCCTTGTTTTTTAGCGCTCATTTTGGTAGAGTTAACTTACAGCAAACATCATAAAAAAAAGAAAAATATAGACCTTTATAAATGGAAAGATTTAGCAGCTAGTTTAACCATGGGAATTGGTTCTACAATTATAGCTCCACTAACCAAAACCATTGCTGCTATTGTTCTTTTTAATTTTGTTTATGATGTTTTTAACCCTGTAATTGATGGTGTTAGAACTAATATTATGGGCTATGATTCTTTTGGATATGCTTGGTATATTTGGATAATTTGTCAGCTTTTAGACGATTTTAGTTATTACTGGTTTCATAGACAAAATCATAATGTTCGTTTTTTATGGGCTGCACATATTGTACATCATTCTTCAGATAATTTTAATTTAGGAACTGCTGTAAGAAATGGTTGGTTTACTATTTTCTACAAACCCTTTTTTTATATGTGGATTCCTGCTATAGGTTTTCCGCCAGAAATGTTAGTCGTTTGTTTAGGAATTGAAGCTTTATGGCAATTTCAATTGCATAGTGTGTATATTCCGAAGTTAGGTTTAATCGAAAAATTTATGAATACACATACCATGCATCAAGTGCATCATGCACAAAACATAGAATATATGGATAAAAATCATGGTGGATTTTTAAATATTTTTGATCGTGTTTTTGGCACTTGGAAACCACTTGACGAATCTATTGATATTAAATACGGAGTTACAAAACCACCAAATTCTTACAATCCGTTTGTAATTCTTACCCACGAATACAAAGATATTTGGTTAGATATGAAAAAATCTAAAAATTGGTATCATAAATTTATGTACGCTTTTGCAGCTCCTGGCTGGAGCCATGATGGAAGTACTTTAACCATAAAGCAACTACAGAAGAAAATTAAAGAAGATAATAAATAGTGCTTTTTTTAAGCAAGTTTGTTGGCAAACAAGTTTAGGTACTATCTTTAATTCCTAATTTATTCTGTTAATTTTTCATTATTTTTGTTTTAACAGAGAGGAAACACA
>NZ_JBTLRD010000017.1:0-82285 GCF_054584775.1 Polaribacter litoreus
GGTTTGGATGTCATTTTGAGCGAAGTCGAAAAATCTATGTATTTAATTATCAATAAATAAGATTTCTCCATTACAGTAGAAATGACAAATTTTAATACTTCTCAGACAGCCACTTTTTTTATAAAACTACCTTAAAAAAACTACTTTACTATTAAAGTATATTCTGGTGTTTTATTTAAAGGACAGAAATACGTGTATTCTCCCTTTTTTAAAGTTACTTTGTTAGACGTTTGTTTGGTATTGTTTTTTACCAAAGCTTTTACATACGCCTCTTTAATATGGTTTGCTTGTCCGCTTTTACCTTTTGGTTGCAATACAAATCCTACATCTTTACCAACATTGTTGTTAGCAACTTCAAAAATGTAAGTTCCTTCAGATAAGGTAATTTGTTTTTGAGTAAATTCACCTTTGGTTTGTTCTAAAGCAACTGTTTTTACAGTTTCTTTATTCATTTTATCTTGTGCATTTGTGTTGAATGCAAAACCTACTAATACTATTAAAATTACGATTACTTTTTTCATCTTTTCTATTGTTTACTTGGTGTTTGTTAATTTCTTTTGATGTTAATTATACTGTTGCCAATTCTAGAGAATGTGCTACTGGGAAATCCACAGGTACTTCTGTTGTTCTATGGAAATAATTAGTGATGGTAATTTCGCCAATTACTAAAATAGCATCTGCTAAATTTCCTTTTGTGTATCCTGCATTATAAAAATTATCGATACTTTCTGGAGTTGCTGCTCCTCTATTTATAGCAACACTTCTTGCAAATTTTGCTAATGCATCTAACTTATCGTTAAATGGAGCTACACCTCTTCTTAATTCTAAAATTTCATCTTCAGAAAAACCATTCATTTTACCAATTGCTGTGTGTGCAGATAAACAGTATACACATTCGTTTACTTGACTTACTGCTAAGTTAATCACTTCTTTTTCTTTAGCAGAGAAACTTGTTTTAGAGTTTCCGAATGCTAAAAAGTTACCTAATGCTGTTTCACTGTGTGCAAAAGAAGCATATAAGTTGGGTACAAAACCTAATCCTTTTTCTAATTGGTTAAAAATTGCTTGATTGTTTTCTGATACTTCGTTTTTTGTGGGTACATTAAATGTGCTCATAATTTCTATTTTAATTTGTTTTTAAATTTATTTTGATTGTATTCTTAATTGCATGTGCAAATTTGTTGTTGTTGATTTTGCTCATCATAGGTTTGATAACCCCAACAGTTAGGGCATTGTGTTTGTTCTATTGTTTTCATAATTATTG
Source organism: Polaribacter litoreus (assembly GCF_054584775.1). Classification (NCBI taxonomy): domain Bacteria; kingdom Pseudomonadati; phylum Bacteroidota; class Flavobacteriia; order Flavobacteriales; family Flavobacteriaceae; genus Polaribacter; species Polaribacter litoreus. Next base: position 1,265 of record NZ_JBTLRD010000017.1, read on the forward strand.
TTTTTAAGTTGTTTTCTTTTGATGGTACAAAGATGCAATCAACAGTAGTGTTTAAAAATGGACAAAGGTTCCTTTGGTTTGGACTGTCCGTTTTTTATTTTAATCTGTCTATTTTATCTCTTAAATTTAGTTCTGTAATTAAGCCTGTATGTCTATCTACTGGTTCTCCTTCTTTAAAGAAAATTAAGGTTGGTATGTTTCTGATGCTAAATTCTGCTGCCAATTCTTGATAATCATCAACATTTACTTTTTTAATAATTACATCGTCTTTTAATTCGTCTGTTAGTTTGTGTATTGTTGGCAATAAAGTTTGACAAGGGCCACACCAATCTGCATAAAAATCTAATACTACATTTGGATTGTTTCTAATGATGTTTTTTACGTCTGTTTGTTCTAATATTGTTTCCATTTTATTGTTTTCTATATTCCTTTTTAATTATCGGAATGTGAGTACTTGTGTTTGACACTGCAAAGATGCAACCAACATCAAGGTTTAAAAATGGACAAAGGTTCCTACTGTTTGGACAAGGAAAATAGTTGGCAAAAAAGTGCGTGAAGGATTGAACGACTTGTTTGAGCTCTTTTTTGAGGAACGAAAAAAAAGCGAGTAGTGAAAGCCTGACTTGGTCCTGAATGCTTTCAGGATAAAGGCACGCCCAAATTAGAAAAAATGAAATAAGGTATAAATTAATACTCTTTTTTAAATTGTAAAGGCGACTTAGAAATGGCTTTAGTAAAAAAACGTGTAAAGTATGCAGGATCGTTAAAGCCAAGTTCAAAAGCTATTTCTTTAACTGTTTTATCGGTATAAATTAATAAACGTTTTGCTTCTAGTAAAATGCGGTTTTTAATAAAATCTGAAGGAGTTTTTGTACCTATTTTTTGAAAGTGTTTACTGATTGATTTCGGAGAAACACCCAATCTGTTTGCATAATCTGTTACAGCATGTAATGTTTTAAAATTCTGCTCTACCAGCAAACTAAAATCTTTAAACAGACGCGTTTCTGTATCTTCTTTTATAATATGATTTTCTTTTTGTACGCGAACAGCACAAATCATAAATTGTTTTAAATAAGATTGCAACATATCGTATTGTGCAGTTTCATCTTGTTGAAACTCATCAATTAAACTCTCTAAAATAAATTGAAGCTTTTGGGTATCTTTTTTACAGGGTTTTACAAAGGGTGTTTCGTAGATATTGTTAAACAAGACTCCATTGCAGGCTACTTCTTTATCGTGGGTTTGAATGCAGTAAAAATCTCTAACAAAGGTAAGTTTATAGGCCGTTTTTATTTGTTCTGAATCTACCGTAAATACTTGACCTGGAGATAAGAAAAAAAGCACATTATCCTCGAAATTATATTGTTCGAAATCGATATTATAGGTTCCTTTTCCTTCTTGTATCCAATAAATAGAATAAGCATTTTGTTGCACAGAATGATCTATTGTACAGGCTTTTTTAAAAGCAACTTTACTAACAGAAAAAATCTCTTTAAAACTGTACTTTGTAATATCTTGTATGGCCAAATCTGGTTTTTTTTATTTGTTGGTCGTTATAAATGTATAAAGCTTAATCGTAAATTTTTGCTTGTAAGAGCATTTTTTAAAAATTGACTTCTATTGCATTTATAATAAACAAGATATTAGCGTTAAAAACTCTTTAAGGTAAAGCCAAAAGTTAAAAATTTATCTTGTTGTTTTTGATTTTCTATTACCAAGCTTTCAAATGTATGTAAATAATTAACTTTAAAATTTAAGTATTTCCAAACGGGTAATTCTAAACCAATATCAGATTGCCATCTATAATTATTACTTTTACTTAAAGAGGGTTGTACATAAGTTTCGTGAGTAATAATAACTTTTTTCTTGAATAAGTGATATTTTCCATTTAACCAAATTGTACCCCGCATTGTACTTATGCTTTCTTCTCCATTATAATCAACAATATTAAAATTGGTTTTTTTAAAGTAGGTTTTTTCGTACTCGCTTGTTAAAGAAAATTTTAACCAGTTTTTATTGCTGTTAATTATTTGATAAGTAAAACCTGCACCAAAAAGATAACGCGTATCAATTTCTCTTCTATAATTGGTGCTAATAAAACCTAAAACTAACGGATACAACTTTTTGTCTGGATTTAAGTACAAAAAGTTTAAACTTAAAAAATCTTCATCAGCTTTATCACCTCCAAAAGCTTGATAAACGTAAGAGTTTTGAGTTTTAAAAACAACATTTTTTACAGGGATAAAGCTTGCATCAGTTTTAGCTCTAAAAATAAAAGTTTCCACATTTCCTGCTTGCCAAAAGCCTGTTAAAGAAAGTTTTGCCTTTATTGTTAAGGTGTCGCTTTCGTTTATTTGGGCGTTTAAAAGAAGCGGAATTAACAATATAAAAAAAATAATTTTTCTCATTTTTTTAGGATTACTAGTGGTAAATCTATTTTAATATTTAAATGCAAAAATAAATATTTAAAACTCTGTTTTGAAGCTAATTTGTTAGTGAAAAATAAATAATAGTTATTGTGATAATGTTACAACGAGACACCTATATTTATTGTTTTGTTAATTATTTTGGATGTAATGTATATTTTTACTATATTTATTGGTGAAAAATTGCACTTTTCTTATATTTAAGAGTATTTATGGAAACTGAAGAATCAATTGCATTAGAAATATTTAAAGGTATTTCTTTTTCTGAAAAAGAGATTGCTTTTATTAATAGTAAATTTACAAGGTTAGCATTAAAAAAGGGAGATGTTCTTTTAACGCCCAATACTTATGTAAAAAATCAATATTATGTTTGTAGTGGTTGTTTGCGTTCGTATTTTATTAACGCTTCAGGTAAAGATCATACAACACAGTTTGCCATAAATGACTGGTGGATTAGTGATTATACCGCATTTTTTAGTTCTGATAAGGCTGTAATGAATATTGAGTGTTTACAAGATGCTGTTGTTTATCAATTTTCTAGAGAAAACATGCATCATTTATGCGAAAACATGCCCAAAGTAGAAATTTTTTTTAGGAAAAAAATGGAAAAGGCTTTTGCTAGTTTTCAAAAAAGAATCTTAGATTATTTGTCTCAACCAGCAAAAGAAAGATATTTAAAATTTATAAACACTTATCCGCAAATTGCAAAATCGATTAAAAACTACCACATTGCCTCTTATCTAGGTATCACTACAGAAAGTTTAAGCAGAATCAGAAAGTCAATACATTAATTTTTAATTTCTTAACATATATCAATTTATAAAATAAATAAAGAAAGTAATTTTGTACAAAATACTATTTAATAATTTCCCCCAATTTATAAATTAGTAAAAAAAAGCTTAAGTAAAATTTTACTTGAGCTTTTTGCTTTTATAAAATAGGGTATAGCTGTTTGCAATAAAAAAACTTAGCAAAGCAGGTATTACCCAGCCCAAATTATATTTTGCTAATGGTATACTACTTTTAATACCTATCAAGCTTTCTTTTGGTAGTATAAAGCCTAAAAAATCTGGAATGCTAAATAAAAAAGTAATGGCAACCACCACTTTAAATGTTAGTTTAGAGGCAAATTTATCATTTACAATATTCAATAAAATCAATACAATAGTTATTGGATATAAAAACATTAAGGCAGGTACAGCTAACGTAATGATAAAATCTACTTGATAACTACCAATAATAATTCCAACGCCACAAGCAACTACTGCAGTTATAAGATATGCTTTTTGTGAATTCTTATAAATTCCTTTCATGTAATCTGCAGTTCCTGTTACAATACCAACTGCAGTTGTAAAACAAGCCAAAGCCACCAAAACACTTAAAAAAGTAGCGCCTAAATTACCTAAAGTTTGTGTACTTAATGCTGATAAAATTTCGGTTCTTGTAGCATTTTTTGCAAAGGTTGATGAAAATAAAGAACCACTTAAAATTAAACCTCCATAAATTAACAATAACCCAATTCCTGCAATTAAACCAGCTTGCCTAATTAGTTTTCTTTTTGCATCAAATGTAGTATAACTACTATAGTTTAAAGAGATAATAATTACAGCGCCAACAACAACGCCTCCAATGGCATCAAAAGTTTGATAGCCTTCTAAAAGGCCACTTACAAAAGGTGTGGTAAATGTTGATGGATTGCTGTTTTCTGGTGATGAAAAAATGGCAATTCCAATAATGATAAGTAAAATTAAAACGATGATTGGAGTTAAAAATTTACCTATTAAACCAATTACTTTAGACCGATTTATAGCAAAAACAAAAACCAATACAAAGTAAACAATACTGGTTAATAATGGTGTTGTATCAAAAAAGGGTGCAACTGTCATTTCATGAGTAACTGCAGCGGTTCTTGGAGAGGGAATTGCAATAGCAATACTATATATTAAAAAGCAATATATAGTGCTAAAAAATGGCGATACTTTTTTACCAAAATCATATAGCGTACCTTGTAATTTTGCGTGTGCAAAAATGGCTAAAATTGGTATAGTAACTGCTGTAGTAACAAAACCCAATACTACAATCCACCAATCTAAACCAGATTTTAGACCTAAGGTTGGTGGTAAAATTAAATTTCCAGCACCAAAAAAAAGAGAAAACAAAGCAAAACCTCCAATCCAGATTTCTTTGGTTTTATTCATTATTAGATTGATTTAGATATGGAAATATACATATTTTTGTTTGATGCAAAAGTCGATCACATTTAAAAACGCAAAAATTTCTTTTTCTGATGTAGGAAAAGGAACTGCTGTAGTTTTAATCCACGGATTTTTAGAAAATTCTACCATGTGGAATAAGATTATTCCCGAAATTTCTAAAAGAAATCGAGTAATAACTATCGATTTGTTAGGACATGGCAATTCAGATTGTTTGGGTTATGTGCATTCTATGGAACTTTTTGCAGAAACTGTAGCTGCCGTTTTAAAACATTTACGAATTCGAAAATGTATTTTAGTTGGGCATTCTTTAGGCGGTTATGTTGCTTTAGCCTTTGCTGAAAAATATCCCAAAAAAATAAAAGGCATGTGTTTACTAAATTCTACATCTAATGAAGATGATAAAGAACGTAAAAAATTACGATTACGAGCCAACAAAATGATTCAAAAGAATTTTACAAATATGGTAAGACTATCTTTTGCAAATTTATTTGGACCTAACAGCAAACATAAGCATCAATACGAAATAGATTTGGCTTTACAAGAAGCACTTAAAACACCTCTTCAAGGTTATATTGCAGCAAATGAAGGCATGCGAATTCGACCAAATAGAAATTCTGTTTTAGCAGATAATGATTTTAAAAAACAGATAATAATAGGTAAAAATGATCCTGTTTTAGATTATGAAAAATCTTTAGAGGAAGCAGTAAAAACAAATTCGGAAGATGTTGTTTTTTCTAATGGACATATGAGTCATATAGAAAATACGGAAGAGTTGATTAAAACTTTAAACGATTTTTTAAAAAAATGCTAACGTTAAATTTTAAGTATATTTGATATTATGAATTACCAGTCAATAATTCCTTTTTTAGCTGTTCTTATTGTAATTCTATTTTTATTGTTTTCTGTATTTTTACTCAGTGTAAAAACAGAAAAAAAATTACCTAATCAATTATTAGCTTCCTTTTTAATAGTTACTGCAATTGATATTAGTGCATTCTTTTATCATCAACATATACAAATCCCTTTAAATTTAGAAATGTTAAGAAATAGTATTTCTGCATTTAAAAACCCATTATTATTCTTATACATTTTATCGGTTATTTATTCAAATTTTAGATTAAAATGGAAACATTTAGTACATCTTTTACCATGGATAATTACAATATTAGTTTTAATGCCAAACTTTTTTTTAGTTAGTAATGAAGCAAAAATAGAGTTTACTAAAAATTATAACACGACTATAGAAATTCAGTTTTTAGATTATTTTGGTGATTTTTTATCACTCGCTTATTTAATTGCTGAATTGTACTACATCACTAGATATCGAAAATTATTACTAGAAAACTTTACAAATAAAACTACATTTAAGAATTACAAATGGTTAAAACAATTGGCCATTTTACTCTTTATTGGTCAAGTTTTAACTTGGATAAAAAACTATGCACGCCTAAACTTATCTTTGGAGGAAACCAACTCTTTAAGAACAATTATATTAGTTTTTGGCGTTTTTTTAATTTGTTGGCTATTTTTAAAAGCGGTAAACTCACCAAAATTATTTAAAGGGGTTGATGTTAATTTAAAAACCTCAAAAGAAATAAACACTTCTAAAAATATTGAACAAAATGAAGATTTATCTGCATTAAAAAATTTTATGCTTGATAAAAAGCCCTACCTAAACCCATCATTAACCATTAGAAAATTGGCAGAAGAACTCAAAATGAATTCAAGAGATCTATCAGTTTTAATCAATCAACATTTAAACCAGCATTTTTTTGATTTTGTAAACCAATATAGAATTGAAGAAGCAAAATCGATTTTAAAAAATCCTAAAAAGAGAGAGTTTACGGTACTTGAAGTTTTATATGAAGTTGGGTTTAACTCAAAATCTTCTTTTAATACAGCTTTTAAAAAACATACAGGCACTACACCAACACAGTTTAGAAAAAATAAATAGAATGGAAAATTTAGAGCTATCAGATTTAATTGGCATTGTTTCTACCTCTATATCATTGCTTTTAGCCTTTTTTATTTTTTCTGTTGAATCTACTAATAAATTTAGTAATAAAATTTTTGCTGTTTATTTAACCTTATGTGCTTTTGAATTTACGGCTTGGTCTTTATTTATTGATATTACAAGCAATATTTTAACTTTTAAAAGCCAATTATCGTATTTGTTAATGCCAGTTTTATATCTGTATATCCTTTCTGTTTGTTATTCAGATTTTAAGTTAAGATGGAAACACTTATGGCATTTATTGCCTTATGTTATAGGAAATTTGGTGATGTTTCCTAGATTTTATTTAAGTAATTCATCAGAAAAACTTGAGCTTTTTGAAAATCATAATGAGCAATTTGAAATCATTTTTCTACATTTTTCTTTGCACATTCAATTTGCTATTTATATCATAATGGGGTTTATTGTTTTAAAAAGAGCCAAGAAAATTTTTGTAGAAAATTATTCTAGTGGCACTATAGAAACTTACAATTGGCTGTTTCAGTTTTTACTTTTTACAGGAGTTTTATACAGCTTTGCTTTCATTAAAAATTTATTTAAATATTTTGGAGACAGAGTACATTTTCAAATTTCAGAAATTATTTTAAGTATGGTTACCTTATATTTTGTTTGCTGGTATGTGCTAAAAATTCTAAAATATCCTAATTTATTTAGTGGAGTAAATTCTAAAATAGAATTGACTGGACATTTGGGTGAAAAACAAAATGAAGCAGAAAATAATGAACATATTGATAAACTTTCCTTGTTTATGTCAACAAACAAACCGTATTTAAATCCGTCTTTATCTATTAGAAAATTGGCAGAAGAACTTAAAATGAATTCTAGAGATGTATCGGTTTTAATCAATCAACATTTAAACCAGCATTTTTTCGATTTTGTAAACCAATATAGAATTGAAGAGGCAAAATCGATTTTAAAAAATCCAAACAAAAAAGAACTTACAGTTCTCGAAATCTTGTATGAAGTTGGGTTTAATTCAAAATCTTCTTTTAATACTGCGTTTAAAAAGCATACGGGTTTAACACCAACTCAGTTTCGAAAATCTTCTTAAAATCAAGTAGTTAACGTAAAGTCGAACGTTTGTAAAACAAAGTCGAACTGATTTTAACCAAAGAAATTCGTTCGACTTTGTGCTTTCGGTCGCATACAACTCGTTTCAATCGCACATTTGTAACATCAAAAACAAATACGATGAAAACTAAAACCTTATTAACTTTAATTGCATTACTATTCTCAGGAATTTTAGCAGCACAAACTATTACAGGAAAAGTAACCGATAATTTAGGTGCTATCTCTTTTGCAAATGTTATTGTAAAAGACAATAGTGCAAAAATTATTACAGGAACAACAACAAATGATGAAGGTGTTTTTAAATTAAATACCCAAAAAGGGCATTATATTTTAGAAATTAGTTTCTTAGGATATCAAACTTTAATCAAAAAAATTAAAGTGAATCAGAATCTAGATTTAGGTATTTTAATTTTACAAGAAAATGCACAAGCACTAAATGAAATTGTGGTAAAAACAGAAAAAAGAGTCATCGAAAGAAAAATAGACAGACTGGTTTTTAATGTAGAAAAAAGTATTGCTGCAACTGGTGGAAATGGTGTTGATGTTTTAAGAGTAACACCTGGTATACAATTGCAAAATAATACGGTATCTATTTTGGGTAAAGGTGCTACTCAGGTGCTAATTAACGGAAGATTATCGCCATTAATAGGAGATGAATTGGTGGCTTTTTTAAGCGGATTATCTGCTAGTGATATTGTAAAAGTTGAAGTAATTACAAATCCTCCAGCAAAATATGATGCATCTGGAAATGGAGGTTTAATTAATATTATTTTAAAAAAAGGAATCCAAAATTCTTGGAAAAATGCAACTACCATTTCTTACAATCAAAACAAATATAATTTTACAACAATTACTAATAATTTTTTCTACAACAAAAACAAAGTTTCATTATCAACAAGTATCAATGCAAACAAAGGTAATTTTGAAAATTTAGAAGGTATAGTTATAGAATATCCAAACAATCTTTGGGATATTGATATTGCTGGAAAACAACAAACAGACCAACTTTCTGGACGCTTTTTGTTGGATTATGCCTTGTCTGATAAGACTACTTTAGGTGTGCAATATTTAGGAAATACAACACAACCAAATATAGATGCTGTAACTACCTCAACTATTTTTGATACCGATAATAATTTAGAAAGAAGTTTAAAAAACAAAGCTCAAAATGATGTGGATAACAACAATCATTCTATAAATTTTCATTTGATTTCAAAACTAGATACTTTAGGCAAACAACTGTCTTTTGATGCAGATTATTTTACATTTATTTCTGATAGAAATCTAGATTTTACAACAGAACAATTTGATGTTGCAGGAAATTCTCAAGGAATTAGCTCTGCTGCACTTAACATTTCTAATCAAAAAATAGACAATTTTAGTTCTCAGTTAGATATGGATTTACCACTTAAAAAAGTAAATCTTTCTTATGGTGTTAAAGCAAGTTTTACCAATACCAATAGTGGTGTTTTGTTTTACGATACACTTTCTGGTACCCCAATTTTAGATCCAAACCAATCTACCAATTTTAAATACAAAGAAAATGTATTGGCTGCTTATTTTTCTGGAAACACAAAACTAAATGATAAACTAACCCTACAATTTGGGCTGCGTTTTGAAGACACAAAAACAACAGGAATAAGTGATGATTTAAATCAAGAAAACAAAAATAACTACAGTAAGTTTTTCCCAACTTTATACCTTTCGTATGCTAAAAATGACAACAATAATTTTAATTTTTCTTACGGAAAAAGAATCAATAGACCCAATTTTAGAGATTTAAATCCGTTTCGTTTTTACATTAACGACAATAGTTACAGTGTTGGTAATCCGTTTTTACAACCTTCTTTTTCAGATAATTTTGAAATTTCTCACTTATATAAAAACAAATGGAATACAGGTTTTTCTGTAAATATTACTACAGATGGCTTTGGCGTATTTTTTAACACAGACATCTCCAATCAAGATCAAATTGTAACTAGAGAAAATTATTTTAAAAAGTACACCTATCAAATCCAAGAAAGTTTTTCTTTTAGCCCTATTTCTTGGTGGAAAACCCAAAATGATGTTAGACTTTTGGCACACATCACAAAATTAACTAAAAATATTGATGCAGATATAAATGATGGAATTCAGTTTTATGCTGCGTCTAACCATACTTTCTCTTTAAGTGAAAACACAAAATTACAAGCCAATGCTTGGTATAGTTCTTTTCATAATGATGGTTTGTTTAGTCTTGGAGAAATGTTCCATTTATCATTTGGGCTACAACACAGCTTTAAAAATAACATCAAATTATCTATGTTATTTAGCGATGTTTTAAACACAGGTAGTTTAAGAGATTACAACTCTACAGTAAATAATATCGACCAAAGTTATCGTCAAAATGCAAGTTCTAGAAATTTAAGAGTTTCACTTTCTTATGATTTTGGAAACAAAAAAGTAAACGTAAAAAACAGAGCTTTTAGTAATGATGATGAACAGAGAAGGAGTAATTAAGTGATAATTTAACATCAGTAAAAGAGAAGCAAATTTGTTTCTCTTTTATTCCTTGTTCATCGAATTCCAACCCTGAGCTTTCAATTCAATTTCTTGGTTGGCTCTGGTAATTAATTGTAAACCTTGTTTTTCTTCTGTAATATGGCCAATAATAGAAAAATTAGGATTTCCTTTTATGTTATCGAAATCAGCAATTGGCACAGTAAATAGCAATTCATAATCCTCACCACCACTTAAGGCAACCATGGTAGAATCTAATTCAAATTCCTCGCAAGCAGAAATTACTTGTGGATCTAAAGGCAGTTTATCTTCATAAATTTTACAACCTACTTTACTTTGTGTACAGATATGAAACAGTTCAGATGATAATCCATCAGAAATATCAATCATAGCAGTTGGCTTCACCTTTAATTCACGTAAAATTCCGCTAATATCTTTTCGTGCTTCAGGTTTTAACTGGCGCTCAATCAAATAGGTATAATTATCTAAATCTGGTTGATTGTTTGGGTCTACCTTAAAAACTTGTTTTTCTCTTTCCAAAACTTGTAAACCCAAATATGCAGCGCCTAAATCGCCAGTAACCACAATTAAATCGGTTTCTTTAGCTCCATTTCTATACACAATATCTTCTTTATTGGCTTTACCAATAGCAGTGATTGAAATCAACATTCCTTTTGTTGATGAAGTTGTGTCTCCTCCAATCAAATCTATCTTATACGTATTACAAGCCAATTGAATTCCTGCATACAATTCTTCTATTGCTTCTAAAGGAAATCTGTTAGAAACTGCAATAGAAACCGTAATCTGTTCAGCATCTGCATTCATGGCATACACATCAGATAAATTTACCATAACAGCTTTATAACCCAAGTGTTTTAAGGGCATATAACTCAAATCAAAATGAACACCCTCAATCAATAAATCAGTAGTTACCAAAGTCTGTTTTTCTGATGCATCAAGCACAGCAGCATCATCTCCAACCGCTTTAACTGTTGATGAATGATCAACTTTAAAATATTTTGTAATATGATTGATTAAACCAAACTCTCCAAGTTCAGCTAATGATGTTTTTTGTGGATTTTTATTTGCTAGCATGCTGCAAAGATAGGTACATTCTTAAAAATGAAAGAAGTACTTTAACAGAGATTTTTTTATAGAATTTGATTATTAAGTTCTATTTTTGGGTAAAAAGCAGATTCATATACTTTACAATACCAAAACAGCGTTTATAAAGTATAGCGTTTTAAAAAAATAATAATGAAAAAAGTCTTTTTAATAGTGCTGTTAATTATTGCAGGTTGTACCAAAAGTAATATAGATACACCAACTTTAGAAATAGATGACCCAACAGCAATAACACCTTTAGCAAAATGTGAAAACGGTTTTGCTGGAGAGTATCCATGTAAGGATTATGATTTAGTAGCTACACTTTCGTTAGCAGACTTAGATCCAACAGCAATATCAACAACCGCTCTCAATGGAAACGATTCTTGGGGTTGGACAGACCCTTCTACAGAAAAAGAGTATGCTTTGGTGGGTTTAAACTCAGGAGTTTCTTTTGTTGATATCAGTAATCCTGTAGAGCCAATTGTTGTCGGTTTTTTACCTACTGCTACTCTTCCTAGCGATTGGCGAGATGTAAAAGTATATCAAAATTATGCCTTTGTTGTAAGCGAAGCTGCAAATCATGGTATGCAAATATTCGATTTAACAAAACTCAGTAACGTTACAAATCCGCCTCAAATATTTTCTGCGGATGCCACCTATACAGGTTTTGGTAACGCACACAATATTGTACTCAACGAAAATGAAGGCTATGTATATCCTGTAGGCACAAGTAGAAATGGTATCTATAAAGGAGGTCCATTATTTATTAATATTCAAAATCCTTTAAACCCTGTTGATGAAGGAGGTTTTTTAAATTATTCTCATGATGCTCAAGTAGTAACCTATGATGGACCAGATGCAGAACATGTTGGTAAAGAAATTTTAATTGGCAGTAACGAAACAGAAGTAGTTATTGTTGATATTTCTGATAAAGCCAACCCAATTAAATTATCATCAATAGCTTATCAAGATGTTAGGTATACTCACCAAGGTTGGTTTACAGAAGATTTTAAATATTTTTTATTGGGTGATGAGCTAGACGAACTAAGAGCTGGTTATAAAACCAGAACTATTGTTTTCGATTTTACAGACTTAGATAACCCTGTTCATTATTTTGATTATGTAACAGACAATTCGGCCATAGATCATAATGGCTATGTAAAAGGCGATTTATTTTACCAAGCAAGCTACACAGCAGGTCTTAGAATTATAGATATTGCTAACATCGAAAATAAAAACCTTACAGAAGTTGGCTTTTTTGATACTTATCCAGAAAGTGATGTAACCGCTTTTAGTGGCGCTTGGAATGTTTATCCTTATTTCGAAAGTGGAATTATCGTTGTTAGTGATATTCAAAAAGGATTATTTCTTCTTAAAAAATCTTAATAAAAGTGTTTTCTTTGATCAAGAAATTAAGACTCATACTATTTTTTTTATTGTTTTTACAATGCACGAAAGATGATGTTGTAGAGCCTGCAAAAACAGCGGTAGTAAAAACGTTTGGAGGCTCTAAAAACGATGTTTTGCAATCAGTCGTAAAAACATCAGATGGGGGGTATGCAGTGTTAGGATATACACAAAGCAACGATTTTGATATCAGTAATAAATCTAACGAAAGTTATGATTTTTGGGTGATGAAATTTTCATCTGATAATACCTTACTTTGGCAACACACTTATGGAGGCTCAGATAATGACAGAGGTACAGATATTATTGCCACTAATGATGGTGGTTTTGCCTTATTAGGTTTTAGTAAAAGTGATGATGTTAACGTGTCTGAAAATGCTGGCGCACAAGATGTTTGGTTGATAAAATTAACCCAAAATGGCCTTGTTTCTTGGCAAAAATCATTTGGTTATTCTGGCGCAGATATTGGTACTGCTTTACTGCAAACTTCAGACAATGGATTTTTAATAACAGGAGTTTTAGACGTTTCTGCGTCCAATGGCCAAGGAAACGCAAAAACTACTCAAAAACATGCAGGTGGTGATGTTTGGGTAATAAAATTAGACCATTCTGGAAATTTAGTTTGGAGCAGGTTTTTTGGTGGCTCATTTACAGACACTCCTTTTGGCGTGGTAGAAACTGCAAACAATTCTTACCTCATTGCAGCCTCATCAGATAGTAACGATTTTAATATTTCTAACAACAAAGGATCTTACGATTTTTGGATTTTAAATATTGCCAATACAGGTGATTTGCTTTGGGAAAAAAACTTTGGAGGTTCAGAAATTGATGAACCAAGAGGAATAACCCTAGCTAATGATAATAATATTGTAATTGTTGGAGATACACGAAGCACAGATCAAGACATTACCAACAATAATGGAGGTGCAGATTTATGGCTGCTAAAAATAGATGTTTCAGGAAACAAAATTTGGGAAAAAAACTTTGGAGGAAGTAGTTTTGACGTTGCCAGATCTATTTCTAAAACTAAAGATAATGGTTTTATAATTTCAGGAAATTCCAGAAGCATAGATTTTGGTTTTATCAATCAAGGTAAAAATGATGCCTGGATGTTAAAGGTTGATGATTCAGGAAATGAAATTTGGCAAAAATTTGTAGGAGGTTCGCAAAACGAATTTCTTTTTGATGCTATTCAATTAAGCAATCAATCTATTATTGCTGTTGGAGAAAGTAGTAGCGCTGATAAAGAAATACCAGAAAATAAAGGCTTTTCGGATGCTTTAATCATAAACTTAAAATAAAAATGAAAAAGGTAATTAGCTTGTTTTTTGTTATGATCACAATAAATGCTTGTAAAGACGAAATAGATTGTTGTATAAATATGCCTCCTGTAAAAGTTACACTAAAATTCACCCATAATTGGGATGGAGTTCCAGTGAACTCGTCAGACTTTAATCAGTTTAAATTCATCAATAAAAATGGCGAAACAATACGTGTCGAAAAACTAAGATACGTGCTTTCTGATATCAATATAGGTATCAATAAAATAAACCATCATTTAATTAATATTGGTGAAGATTCTGGTTTAGAGTTGGTTGTAAATGAAGTTTCACAAGGTTCAAATTTTATAAAATTTACCTTTGGATTTTCTGACGAAGACAATCAAGATGGTATTTATCAAGATTTAAATTCGGTAAATTTTGGAGTTCCACTGATGTTAGGTGGTGGGTATCATTACATGCAATTTGATGGTAAATATAAAGATGTTAATAATGCAGATGCCAATTTTAATTACCATGTAATTCGTGCAGCAAACAGTGCAAATTCGAATCCTTGGGAAAATTTACCTGATACTTCTTTTGAGGTTGATTTAGGGACTTTCGATTTTAAAAGTGATACCATAATAGAAATTGAAATGAACATTGCAGAATGGTTTAAAAACCCAAATACTTGGAACTTAAATGAGCTAAATACAGTTTTAATGCCTAATTTTGAAGCCCAAAAGTTAATGAATGCTAATGGAAAATCGGTTTTTTCTTTAGGTGATATCAATTAAAAAAAAACTTCAAACTGTCATTTAGACTTTATAGAGAAATCTCAACAATGAAAAAAATTTGGTTTTACATTTTTTCCTTATTTCTTTTGATAAGTTGCGCATCAAAAGAAGAAGACAGTTATACCCCAATTTCGTATGATTTAAAAATACCACAATTATTTGCAGATAAACTAATTGCACCAGTAGTACCAGCAGATAATCCTTTAACTGTAGAAGGTGTAGCTTTAGGTAAAAAATTATTTACAGACAATATTTTGTCTGGCAACCGAACACAATCTTGTGCACATTGCCACAGATTACAAGAAGCATTTTCTCATAGTCAACAATTTAGTGAAGGCGCAAATGGTTCTTTTGGCGATAGAAATTCAATGCCATTATTCAATTTAGCTTGGAATTTTGATGAGGTATTTTTTTGGGACGGAAAAGCATTTTCGCTCGAAAATCAGGCATTTGAACCAGTTTCTAATCCCATTGAAATGAATGCAGATTGGAAAAAAATAGAAACTCGATTGAACAATCACGATACCTATCCTAGTTTATTTCAACAAGCGTTTGGCACCTCAAAAATAGATTCTAATTTAGTGGTAAAAGCCATTGCCCAATTTGAAAGAACTTTAATTTCTGGAGACTCTAAGTTTGATAAATACTTACTAGGTGAAGCTACATTAACAGCTCAAGAACAAAATGGCTTTGCTATTTTTATGGATGAAAATAAAGGCGATTGCTTTCATTGTCATGGAAGTAATAACAATCCGCTTTGGACAGATAATCAATTTCATAACAATGGTTTAGATTCCACTTTTTCTGATTTAGGTTTGGGAGCAGTTACAGGAGACCCTGCAGATAATGGAAAATTTAAAACACCATCATTAAGAAACTTAACCTTTACAGCACCTTATATGCACGATGGTCGTTTTACAACGTTAGAAGAGGTTATCAATCATTATTCAGAAGGTTTACAACCCTCAGCCACTATAGACCCTTTAATGAAAAAGGTAAACCAAGGTGGTGTAGGATTATCAGCACAAGAAAAAGCTGATTTAAAATCCTTTTTGTTAACCCTTACCGATTTAGAATTTATCACTAATCCCGACTTTAAAAATTAATCAATAAAACCAATAGTTTCATAGCAGTTGTTAATGAAAGTTTAACAATTTTGTTGATGTTATATCGTATATTTGCGAACAATTTAGATTTAATCTATTTAAAATTATGATAAAAGTTTCAGACACAGCAAAAAAGAAAGTCATTGAACTAATGACTGATGATGGCTTTGACGCAACTAAAGACTATGTAAGAGTTGGTGTAAAAAGTGGTGGTTGTTCAGGCTTATCTTATGATTTAACTTTCGATAATAAACAAGAAGAAAACGACAAGGTATTCGAAGAAAATGAGGTAAGAATCATTGTAGATAAAAAAAGTTTTTTATATTTAGTAGGAACAACTTTAGAATATTCTGGAGGTTTAAACGGAAAAGGTTTTGTATTTAACAACCCAAATGCAAATAGAACTTGTGGTTGTGGAGAAAGTTTTTCTCTATAAACGAGGTTCAAAATTTAAAATTTAAGATTTAAAATTATGGCAACTGTTAAAATGTTCGAAGATTTAGAAATTTGGAAACTTTCTAGAATTCTTTGTAAGGACATAAATACAGTTGCAAATAATACAGAATTAAAAAGAGATTACAGATTATATAATCAAATAGATGGTTCTTCTGGTTCAATTATGGATAATATTGCAGAAGGATTTGAAAGAAATGGTAATAAAGAGTTTATTCAGTTTTTATCAATAGCAAAAGCATCTTGTGGAGAAACAAGGTCTCAATTATATAGAGTTTTTGATAGAAATTATGTAAATGAAAAAGATTTTAATAAATTAAAAGAACAAGCACTTGTATTAAGTAAAATGATTGGTGGTTTTATCAGTTATTTAAAAAAAAGTGATTTCAAAGGAAGTAAATATAAAAGTTAACAAGCCAACTTTGAATTTTAAACAAAAAACTTTGAACAATGAAGTATACAGAAGACGATTTAGCGATTGAATTAAAAACCAAAGAATACGAATATGGTTTTTATACGGATATAGAAAGTGAAACCTTTGCAAAAGGGTTAAATGAAGAGGTGGTTCGTGCAATTTCTAAAAAGAAAAACGAACCAGAATGGATGACGGAATGGAGACTTGAAGCTTTTAGAGTTTGGGAAAAAATGACGGAGCCAGATTGGGCTAATGTAAAATATCCAAAGCCAAATTTTCAAGAAATTGCTTACTATTCTGCACCAAAAAAGAAACCAAAATTAAATTCTTTAGATGAGGTAGATCCAGACTTATTAGAAACTTTTAAGAAATTAGGAATTTCTATAGACGAGCAAAAGAAATTAGCAAACGTAGCAGTAGATATTGTAATGGATTCTGTTTCTGTAGCGACTACTTTTAAGAAAACCTTAGCTGAAAAAGGGATCATTTTTATGCCAATTTCAGAAGCCATTCAAGAGCATCCAGAATTGGTTAAAAAATATTTAGGAACAGTTGTACCAACATCAGATAATTTTTATGCTGCTTTAAATTCGGCTGTTTTTTCTGATGGATCTTTTTGTTATATTCCAAAAGGTGTAAAATGTCCAATGGAGTTATCAACCTACTTTAGAATTAACGAAGGCGGAACAGGACAATTTGAAAGAACTTTAGTAGTTGCAGATAAAGGTAGTTACGTTTCTTATTTAGAAGGATGTACTGCTCCTCAAAGAGATGAAAATCAATTGCATGCAGCTGTTGTAGAATTAATTGCAATGGACGATGCAGAAATTAAATATTCTACGGTTCAAAACTGGTTTCCTGGTGATGAAAATGGAAAAGGTGGCGTTTTTAACTTTGTAACCAAAAGAGGTTTATGCGAAACCAATGCAAAAATTTCTTGGACACAAGTAGAAACAGGTTCTGCTGTAACTTGGAAATATCCTTCTTGCATATTAAAAGGAAACAATTCTGTTGGCGAATTTTACTCAATTGCAGTAACCAATCACTTTCAACAAGCAGATACAGGTACTAAAATGATTCACTTGGGTAAAAACACCAAGTCTACCATTATTTCTAAAGGTATTTCTGCGGGTCAATCCCAAAATTCTTATAGAGGTTTGGTTCAAGTAAATTCGAGAGCAGAAAACGCACGTAATTTTTCTCAATGCGATTCTTTGTTGATGGGTAATGCTTGTGGCGCACATACATTTCCGTACATAGAAGCTAAAAATAAATCCGCTCAAATAGAGCACGAAGCTACTACAAGTAAAATTGGTGAAGACCAATTATTTTACTGTAATCAAAGAGGAATTGATACCGAAAAAGCAATTGCTTTAATTGTAAACGGATTTAGTAAAGAGGTTTTAAATAAATTACCAATGGAATTTGCTGTAGAAGCTCAAAAATTATTGGAAATTTCTTTAGAAGGTTCTGTAGGATAGATAGGATTTTCCTGCAAGGTTTCAAGAACCTTGTAGGTATTAAATAAATAAAAATGCAAATACCTCCAATATCAAAAAAGATGTTGTAGGAAATAAAAATTATCATGTTAAAAATAAACAATTTACACGCTTCAATAGAAGAAAAATCAATTTTAAAAGGATTGAATTTAGAAGTAAAGGCTGGTGAAGTTCACGCAATTATGGGGCCAAATGGTGCTGGTAAAAGTACATTGGCTAACATTGTTGCAGGAAAAGAAGAATATGAAGTAACTGACGGAATTATAGAGTTAGATGGCGAAGATATTAGTGAATTAGCTCCTGAAGAAAGAGCACATAATGGTGTGTTTTTATCATTTCAATATCCAGTAGAAATTCCTGGAGTTTCTGTAACTAACTTTATAAAAACAGCCATAAACGAAACCAGAAAAGCAAAAGGTTTAGAAGACATGCCTGCTAAAGACATGTTAAAGAAAATTCGTGAAAAATCTGAATTGTTAGAAATAGACAGAAAGTTTTTATCGCGTTCTTTAAACGAAGGGTTTTCAGGTGGAGAAAAGAAACGTAACGAAATCTTTCAAATGGCAATGTTAGAGCCTAAATTGGCCATCTTAGATGAAACAGATTCTGGTTTAGATATCGATGCTTTGCGTATTGTAGCAAATGGTGTAAATAAGTTAAAATCTAAAGACAATGCTGTAATTGTAATTACACATTACCAACGTTTGTTAGATTATATAGTACCAGATTTTGTGCACGTTTTACACGATGGTAAAATTGTAAAAACTGGTGATGCTTCTTTGGCTTTAGAGTTAGAAGCTAAAGGTTATGACTGGATTAAGAAAGAGTTAGTATAGCTAACTCTTATTCAAAATTCAAAAATTTTAAATTCAAAGTTACTCAATCTTGAATTTTAAACTTAAAACTTTGAACAACAATGGAATTATTAAAAGATAAGATACTTTCTTCATATGTAGCTTTTGAAAATGAGGTAGACATCAATACAGATGTGCATGACATTAGAACAGAAGCTTTAGAAAATTTCGAGAAATTAGGTTTCCCAACCAAAAAGTTAGAAACTTGGAAATACACTTCTTTAAACTCAATTTTAAAAGAAGACTACAGTATTTTTCCTAATAAATGTACAACAGTAGAATTAGCAGATGTAAAAAAGTATTTTATACATGATATAGATAGTTATAAAGTGGTTTTTATTGATGGTAAATACAGTCCGTTTTTATCACAAACTACTCACGATACTATTGATGTTTGCTTAATGTCTGCAGCTTTTTCTAAACCGAAATACAAATCTGTAATAGACAAGTATTTTAATAAAGTAGCTCAAAAAGACAATTTAACGTCTTTAAACACAGCTTTTGCTAAAGAAGGAGCTTACATACATATTCCTAAAAATGTAGAAGTACAAAAGCCAATACAGATTATTAATTTTTCTACCTGTGCAGATTTTTCTACAATGATACAGCCTAGAAATTTAATTGTTGTAGAAGAAAATGCACATGTTCAAATTATAGAACGTCATCAAAGTTTAACATCAAACGCAGTTTTATCTAACGTAGTTACAGAAGTTTTTGTTGATAAAAGTGCTACTGTAGATATTTATAAGATTCAAAATGATGATATAAACGCTTCTTTGGTTGATAATACTTATGTAAATCAAAAATCGAATAGTGTGGCTTCTGTGCATACATTTTCTTTTGGAGGAAATATCACCAGAAATAATTTAAACTTTTATCAAAATGGAGAACATATAGACTCTATTTTAAAAGGTGTTACTATTATTGAAGGTAAACAACATGTAGATCATCATACTTTAGTGCATCATATAGAGCCAAATTGCGAATCTCACCAAGATTATAAAGGTATTTTTGATGAGCGTTCTACAGGTGTTTTTAATGGTAAAGTAATTGTAAATAAAGAAGCTCAGAAAACAAACGCTTATCAACAAAACAATAATGTTTTAGTAAATGATAAAGCTACCATAAATGCAAAACCTCAATTAGAAATTTTTGCTGATGATGTAAAATGTTCTCATGGTTGTACTATTGGTCAATTAGATGATGATGCTTTGTTTTACATGCAACAACGTGGAATTCCGCAAAAAGAAGGTAAAGGATTATTGATGTTTGCTTTTGCAAATACGGTTTTAGAAAGCGTAAAAATACCAGAAGTAAAATCTAGAATTACAAAGTTAATAGCTAGGAAATTAGGTGTTAATATTGGTTTTGATTTATAGGTAAATCAGTTAAGTTTTATTGCGAATGCGCTACATTTAACTAAGTTTATATCCTAGTTTTGTATTGAAACCTTTAAACCAATACATTATGAACAAAACAATAAAATCAGTATTATTAGTTATAGGAATAATTTTATTAGCCTACGGAATTTACACAATGGTAGTGCCAGAAACCCAAATTTCTATAGGAGATTTAGATTTAGTTGAAGCGCAAGACAACACAAATGCTTATATTATTATTGGTTTAGGATTGTTATCAGTTGTATTAAGTTTGATAAAAGGAAAAAGCTAACATAAAATACTTTATAAATTACGAAGCCACTCAATTTTGAGTGGCTTTGTAATTTATTGTTGCATCAACTCTTCAATTTCATCAACTTCAATAGGTATGTTTTGCATCAAATTAAATGGAGATCCATTTTCTTGAATCACAACATCATCTTCTAAACGAATGCCAAAACCTTCATCAGGAATATAAATAGCAGGTTCTACAGTAAATACCATGTTGGCTTGCATAGGTTCGTGTAGTAAACCATAATCATGAGTGTCTAAACCAATGTTATGACTTGTCCCATGCATAAAATACTTTTTATAAGCTGGCCAATTGGGGTCTTCATTTTGTACATCAGCCTTGTCTAATAAACCTAGTTTTAATAATTCTGATGTCATTATTTTACCAACCTCTATGTGATATTCTTTCCATATGGTACCAGGCACTAATAATTTTGTAGCCTCTTTTTTAACAAAGTTAACTGCATTATAAACTTCTTTTTGTCTTTTAGAAAAACGTCCAGAAACAGGTATCGTTCTTGTGAGATCTGATGAATAATTAGCATATTCTGCAGCAGTATCTAACAAAACTAAATCTCCATTTTTACACTGTTGATTGTTTTCTATATAGTGCAAAACATTAGCATTATTTCCTGATGCTATAATTGGTGTATATGCAAATCCTTTAGATCTGTTTTTTACAAATTCGTGTAATAATTCTGCTTCAATTTCATATTCCCAAACTCCAGGTTTTACAAAATTTAAAATTCTTCTAAAACCTTTTTCGGTAATATTACACGCATGTTGCATTAAATCGATTTCTATTTGATCTTTAACAGAACGCAAACGTTGTAAAATAGGATTACTTTTTGCCACAGAATGTGCAGGATATTTTGCCAACAACCATTTTGTAAATCGGTCTTCGCGTGTTTCGGTTTCTACATTTGCTCTATAATGTTCGTTAGTATTAATGTAAAAACAATCTGCATAGGTACTCATTTCGAAAAGTACTTTTTCTAAATCTTGCAACCAATACACAGTTTTAATGCCAGAAGTTGTATATGCAGCTTCTTTGGTTAATTTTTCACCTTCCCAAATAGCAATATGCTCATTGGTTTCTCTAACAAAAAGCACTTCACGTAAATCAGGATTAGGACAATCTGGAAACAACATTAAAACACTTTCTTCTTGGTCTACACCACTTAAATAAAAAATATCACGATGTTGTTCAAAAGGCATTGTGCTATCTGCACTTATAGGATAAATGTCATTAGAGTTAAAAACAGCAATACTTTTCGGCAGCATTTGCGCCATAAAGTTTTTACGGTTTTTAATAAATAAAGCGGAATCTATAGGATGATATTTCATAGTATACAATATTAAAAAGATACACAAAGATACTAAAGATTTACGTTCACTAACAAGGAAGGGAATAAAGTGTATTGATGCAAATACATAGTACGATGTCGGTTTATGTTGTCTTAAATGAAACTAAAAAAAATATTGAAAATTCAAGTAATGTATTAAAATAATTCTATAAAACCTTAAAAACCATAAAAATAACAGGAAAAACCCCTTTATTTTGTAGGAAAATCAAGGTTTATTTAACATTTTTTTGAGATTTGATAAGATTCTTGATAATTTTAGACTGCTAATAAAAAAGAATATTATGAAAACTAAAGCTACCCATTGGTGCGTATTTCTTGCACTATTATTGAATTTTAAAACAATATCTGGTAAAACACGCTATCTCTATGATAATCATATAGATAATATGGTGTTGTTAGATGATAGTAAATCTAAAAACAGCTCAAAAACCAATGTAAATGAAACAAAAGAATCAAACACAGATTTAGAAAAAAAGAGCACAACTAATCTAACCCCAATTACACAAGATAATATTAAGCAAGCAATAGCTCTTTGGTATTTAAGCCGAGGATCAGCAGAAGCTACTTTTGGTCATATTAAAGATTGGGATGTATCGAGTATAACAGATATGTCTGGTTTATTTGAAGATTATCCTGCACTTAATGGTGATATAAGTGCTTGGGATGTGTCTAATGTAACCAATATGTCAAATATGTTCAATCGTTCTCGTAACTTTAGGTTAGATATTAATTCTTGGGACGTTTCTAACGTAACAGATATGAGCTATATGTTTCGAGAAGCATCCGATAATCAAATAGATATGAGCTCTTGGGACGTTTCTAATGTAACAAATATGAGTTATATGTTTCTAGAAGCATCCGAAGTTCAGATAGATGTAAGCAATTGGGACGTTTCTAATGTTACAGATATGTCTCATATGTTTGAGGATACACGAGACAATTCCTTAGATATTAGATCTTGGGATGTTTCTAGTGTTACTAACATGGAATTTATGTTTAAAAGTGCTCGTGATTTTAATCAAGACATTAGTTCTTGGGATGTCTCTAATGTTACCAATATGAGTAGTATGTTTCTTCTGGCATTTGTTTTTAACCAGGATATAGGATCTTGGAATGTTTCTAGTGTTACCAACATGGCATATATGTTTAGAAATGCTAGTGATTTTAATCAAGACATCAGTTCTTGGGATGTTTCTAGTGTTACAAATATGGAACATATGTTTAGACATGTTGGTGATTTTAATCAAGATATCAGTTCTTGGGATGTTTCTAATGTTACCAACATGGGATATATGTTTGGAGGTGCAAATAGGTTTAACCAAGATATAGGATCTTGGGATGTTTCTAGTGTTACAAATATGGAAGGGATGTTCAATAGAGCATCAGATTTTAATCAAGATATAGGATCTTGGAATGTTTCTAACGTTACAAATATGACAGAGATGTTTTATGTTGCAGGAAATTTTAATCAAGATTTAAGGTATTGGTGTGTTTCTAGTTTTAATAGAGAACCTTTTAATTTTTCAGCATATTCAGCTATTGATGAAACCAATATGCCACTTTGGGGTAAATGTCCTATGGATTGGACAAAAATAACCCAAGCTAACATATATACAGCTGTAGATGCTTGGATTGCAGATAGTAGAGCAGCAGAAGATATCTATGGTCCTATAGAATTTTGGGATGTTTCTGGAGTAACTAATATGTCTGAATTATTTAGAGGTAAGACACTTATTGGTGATATTAGTAATTGGGATGTTTCTAACGTAACAGATATGAGCCTTATGTTTAACGATTCTAGATTTAATCCAGATATTAGTAATTGGGATGTTTCTAATGTTACAACTATGTTTGCAATGTTTGCGGGTTCTTGGAGTTTTAATCGAGATATAAGTAGTTGGGATGTTTCTAATGTTACGAATATGAGATCAATGTTTCTTGAGGCGGCTTATTTTAATCAAGATATAGGTGGTTGGGATGTTTCTAGCGTAACAACTATGTATCAAATGTTTGCTGCTGCTGCATCTTTTAATCAAAATATATCCGGTTGGTGCGTAACTAATATTACTTCAGAGCCTACTAATTTTGCAACGAACTCTGCTTTAGCAGAAGCTAACAAACCAGTTTGGGGGGCTTGCCCAGAATTTGTAATTACCCAAACCACCATACAATCAGCAGTAAATACTTGGGTAGCAAACCCAATTGCAGCAGAAGCTACTTATGGGCACATTAAAGATTGGGATGTTTCTAGGGTCACTAATATGTCAGAATTATTTAAGGATAAAACCAATTTTAATGATGATATTAGTGATTGGGACGTATCTAACGTAACAGATATGAGTTCTATGTTTGAAAGTGCTTCTAATTTTAACCAAGATATCAGTAGTTGGGATGTTTCTAGCGTAACAACTATGTATCGAATGTTTAGAAAAGCTACAAATTTCAATGGACAAATTGGTAATTGGATTGTTTCTAATGTTATTGATATGTTTGGAATGTTTGCTTATGCTGAGAGTTTTAATCAAGATATTGGTGGTTGGGATGTTTCTAGTGTAACTGATATGGGGACAATGTTTTTTGAAACGAAAAGTTTTAATCAAGATATTGGTAGTTGGGATGTTTCTAGTGTAACAAGTATGCGTCAAATGTTTACTGGTGCTACAATTTTTAATCAAAATATTGGCGGTTGGGATATTTCTAACGTAACAACAATGCATCAAATGTTTAGAGTTGCAAGTAATTTCAATGGAGATATTAGTAAATGGAATATTTCTAAGGTAACTAATATGTTCGCAATGTTCCTTGGGGCAGATAGTTTTAACCAAGATATCGCATCTTGGGATGTTTCTAGTGTAACAAGTATGGAAGCATTATTTGCTTTTGCAGATAATTTTAATCAAGATATTAGTAGTTGGGATGTTTCTAACGTAACAACTATGTTTCAAATGTTTGATGGCACTATTAATTTTAATCAAGATATAGGTGGTTGGGACGTATCCAACGTAACAAATATGTCTTATATGTTTCGTGATGCCACAAATTTTAATCAAAACTTAAGCAGTTGGTGCGTAACTAATATTACTTCAGAGCCTAATGATTTTGCAACAGATGCTGCTTTAGCAGAGGTTAACAAACCAGTTTGGGGTACTTGCCCAGCATTAAGTACAACAGATTTTACAACTTCAGAAAACATAAACATTTACCTTTCAAATCATAACGAATTAAATATTACAGGAATTACAATAGGTGATGCAATTTCGATAGAGTTGTTTGATATGTTAGGTAAAAAAGTAGGCGTATATGCTATACAACAAGCAGGGACGAATAACTATATTCAATTACATACTGCTAAAACAGGCTTGTATGTAGTGAAACTAAGTACACCAACTACAACAAAACAAAAAAAGATTTTTATGCAATAAAATTATTGAGAATAATTTTAAACGGCTAATTAAAAAGAATATTATGAAAACGAAAGCTACCTATTGGTGTGTATTTCTTGCACTATTATTAAATTTTAACACAATATCTAGTAAAACACGCTATCTACATGACAACCATGTAGATAGCGTGGTGTTGTTAAATGATAGTAAATGTGAAAACAGTTCAAAAACTAATGTAATTGAAATTAAAGAATCAAACACAGGTTTAGAAAAAAAGAGCAATATTAAAAGTCTAACCCCGATTACTCAAGAAAACATTCGAACGGCTGTATTGGCATGGTCTGCAAATCCAGAAGATGCAGAGGCAACTTATGGTCATATAAAAGATTGGGATGTATCAAGTGTTACAGATATGTCTAATTTGTTTAGTGCAGTAAATTTTGATCAAGATGATATAGATATAACTTCTTGGGATGTATCAAATGTTACTAATATGAGAAAAATGTTTTTTGGAGAAGAAAGATTTAACCAAGATATTGGAGGTTGGGATGTTTCTAGTGTTACTAACATGGAGTACATGTTTGCTGGCGCAAATCGTTTTAATCAAGATATTGGAGGTTGGGATGTTTCTAGTGTTACAACAATGGCTGGCATGTTTGAGGGTACTTTAAGTGTTCGAAGTACTTTTAATGGAGACATAAGTTCTTGGGATGTATCCAAAGTTACAACTATGAATAATATGTTTGAATATACCTCTAATTTTAATCAAGATATTGGAGGTTGGGATGTTTCTAGTGTTACCAATATGAAATCTATGTTTCGATATGCCTCTAATTTTAATAAAAATATTGGTTCTTGGGATGTTTCTGCTGTGACTAATATGGAAGATATGTTCACTAGAGCAGAAGCTTTTAATAATGATATAGGAAATTGGAATGTATCTGCAGTAACAGCTATGAGGCAAATGTTTGCATTCGCCAGTAATTTCAATCAAGATATTGGAAGTTGGGATGTTTCTGCAGTAACAGATGTATCTAGGATGTTTTACGGCGCTATCAATTTTAATCATGATGTTGGAAGTTGGAATGTATCAAGTGTTACAGATATGTCTTTTATGTTTGCATTTGCCAATAGTTTCAATCAAGATATTGGAAGTTGGGATGTTTCTGCTGTAACAGATATGTCAGGCATGTTTGGTTTTGCCACTATTTTTGATCAAAACTTAAGCAATTGGTGTGTAACTAACATTACTACTGAACCAGATGATTTTTCATCAAATTCTGCTTTAACGAATGAAAACAAACCAATTTGGGGTACATGTGAAAATGTATTAACTACAATTACACAAGCTAACATTCAGACAGCCGTAGATGCTTGGGTTGCAGACCCAACAGCAGCAGAAGCAACGTATGGTCACATAAAAGATTGGGACGTTTCTAACGTAACAGATATGAGTGAATTATTTAGGGATAAATTCAATTTTAATGATGACATTAGTGGTTGGAATGTTTCTAAAGTGACTACTATGGCTTCGATGTTTACTGGAGCAAGTAACTTTAACCAAAATATTAGTTCTTGGAATGTTTCTAGTGTTACTTTGATGAATAATATGTTTCAAAGAGCAATAAGTTTTAATCAAGATATTAGTAATTGGGATGTTTCTAATGTAACTAATATGGAAGTAATGTTTGCAGAAGCTTCAAGTTTTAATCATAATATTAATAACTGGGACGTGTCAAGTGTTACAGATATGACTTTCATGTTTTTTGCTGCCATCAATTTTAATCAAGATATTGGCGATTGGGATGTTTCTAATGTGGTACAGATGAACTTAATGTTTTCAGGAGCAACTAATTTTAATCAAGATATTGGTGATTGGGATGTTTCTAAGGTTACAGATATGTCTATAATGTTTCTAGAAGCAACAAGTTTTAATCAAGATATCGGTTCTTGGGATGTTTCAAGTGTTACTACTATGGCTTCAATGTTTAATGGAGCAACAAGTTTTAATCAAGATCTTGGTTCTTGGAATGTATCAAATGTTTCTAATATGAGTTCCATGTTTGAAAATGCAAGTAATTTTAATCAAGATCTTACTAGATGGTGTGTTATAAAAATTTTAGAGGAGCCTAATGACTTTGCTTTAAATTCTGCCTTAGGAACCAATAATAAACCTGTTTGGGGTACTTGTAGTAGTTTAACACTTATTACACAAGAAAATATTAAAACAGCAGTAAATGATTGGGAGGAAGATCCAGCAATAGCAGAAGATACGTATGGTCATATTAGAAGTTGGGATGTCTCTAGCGTAACAGATATGTCTCAATTATTTAGAGGTAAAACTCAATTTAATGGTGACATTAGTTCTTGGGATGTTTCTAATGTTACAAATATGCAATATATGTTTTATGAAGCTTCAAGTTTTAATCAGGATATTAGCTCTTGGGACGTTTCAAGTGTTCAGTCTATGGATTATATGTTCTTTAGCGCTAACATTTTTAATCAAGATATTGGTTTATGGGATGTTTCTAATGTTACAAATATGCAATATATGTTTTATGAAGCTTCAAGTTTTAATCAGGATATTGGCTCTTGGGACGTTTCAAGTGTCCAGTCTATGGATTATATGTTCTTTAGTGCTAACATTTTTAATCAAGATATTAGTTTATGGGATGTTTCTAATGTTCTCGATATGGAAGCTATGTTTTCTAGAGCAAGTAGCTTTAATCAAAATATAGGTTCTTGGAATGTATCTAAGGTTATAGATATGAGTATTATGTTTTTTGCAGCAATAAGTTTTAATCAAGACATAGGTTCTTGGGATGTTTCTAATGTTAAAACGATGCGTGGTATGTTTTGGGGAACTCCTTTTAATCAAGACATTGGTTCTTGGGATGTTTCTAAAGTCACAGATTTGTCTCAGATTTTTACTTCTGCATTTAGTTTTAATCAAGATATTGGTTCTTGGGATGTATCAAATGTTACTACTATGTCTTCAATGTTTCAAGAAGCAGTAAGTTTCAATCAAGATATTAGCTCTTGGGATGTTTCTCGTGTTGCAAGTATGAGAAATATGTTTTTAGGGGCAAAAAGTTTTAACCAAGACCTTACACGCTGGTGTGTCTCCAATATTGCAAATGTGCCTTCAGGGTTTTCAGATCGGTCTGCTTTAGAAGAGAACAATAAACCAGTATGGGGTAGTTGCCCAATTACACAATTCAACATAAGAAAAGCAGTAAATGAGTGGGTTGCAGATCCAACAGCAGCAGAAGCAACGTATGGTCACATAAAAGATTGGGACGTTTCTTACGTAACAGATATGAGTGAATTATTTAAGGATAAATTTAATTTTAATGATGACATTAGTGGTTGGGATGTATCAAATGTTACAGATATGTCACAGATGTTTCGGTCTGCAACTAGTTTTAACCAAGATATCAGTAGTTGGTGCGTTACAAATATTACTAGTTTACCTTCAAGTTTTGCCGAAAGTTCTGCACTAACAACAAGTAACATGCCTTTATGGGGTACTTGTCCTGAGCTAGTAACTCCAATAACTCAGGATAACATACAAACTGCAGTAGATGCTTGGATTGCAAACCCTGTTACAGCAGAAGCTACTTATGACCACATTAAAGACTGGGATGTCTCTGCAGTAACAGATATGAGCAGTTTGTTTATAGGTAAAGCAAATTTCAATGATGATATTTCTGCTTGGGATGTTTCCAATGTAGCAAATATGTCAAATATGTTTAGTGGAGCAAGAAGTTTTAACCAAGATATTAGTTCTTGGGATGTTTCTAATGTAACAGATATGGATTTTATGTTTAATGAAGCTACAGCTTTTAATCAAGATATTAGTAATTGGTGTGTTACAAATATTACTAGTTTACCTACAGGGTTTTCTGCAAGTTCTGCATTAACAACAAGCAATATGCCTTTTTGGGGTACTTGTCCTGTGCAAGTAACTCTAATAACTCAGGATAACATACAAACTGCAGTAGATACTTGGATTGCAGATCCAGTAGCAGCAGAATCTACCTATGGTCATATTAAAGACTGGGATGTCTCTGCAGTAACAGATATGAGCAGTTTGTTTAGAGGTAAAGCAACTTTCAATGATGATATTTCTGCTTG
This sequence comes from Polaribacter litoreus, assembly GCF_054584775.1. Classification (NCBI taxonomy): domain Bacteria; kingdom Pseudomonadati; phylum Bacteroidota; class Flavobacteriia; order Flavobacteriales; family Flavobacteriaceae; genus Polaribacter; species Polaribacter litoreus. The sequence continues at coordinate 30,945 of NZ_JBTLRD010000017.1, forward strand.
GGATGTCTCTAACGTAACTAATATGTCTTGGATGTTTTCTCGCGCTAGAAATTTTAATCAAGATTTAAGTAGTTGGGATGTGTCTAGTGTTATATATATGATAGAGATGTTCCAAGATTCTAATGCATTTAACCAAGATTTAAGTAGTTGGGATGTATCTAATGTAATTAATATGAATAGTATGTTTAGAGAAGCTCTTGTTTTTAATCAAAATTTAGGAAGTTGGGATGTATCTAATGTAACAAGCATGAAAGATATGTTTTATGAAGCTATTGCTTTTAACCAAAATATAAGTAATTGGGATGTCTCTAGCGTAACCAATATGTCAGAGATGTTCCGAAAATCTTTTGCATTTAATCAAGATATCGGTAGCTGGGATGTGTCAAAAGTAACTAATATGTTTGCTATGTTTGGAAATTCTAAAGCTTTTAGTCAAGATATAGGTAGCTGGGATGTGTCTAGTGTAACAAATATGGATTTTATGTTTTTTGAAGCCACAGCTTTTAATCAAGATATTAGTAATTGGTGTGTTACAAATATTACTAGTTTACCTACAGGGTTTTCCGAAAGTTCTGCATTATCAACAAGCAATATGCCTGTTTGGGGTACATGCCCAACATTAAACACTACAGACTTTATTTCTGATGAAAACATATTCATATATGTTTCTAAGAATAAAGAACTCAATATTTCTGGAGTTTCTGTTGGAGAAAAAGTTGAGGTTGAAATTTTTAATCTACTAGGCAAAAGTGTTTTTATTTCTTTGATAAAACAAGCTGAGGCAAATAATATCATTCAGTTAAATACCATACAAACAGGAGTTTATATTGTAAAACTAAAAGCAGGGAATGATGTGAAAATCAATAAGATTATTATTGAATAAATAAAAAAACTCCTATTGACTTAATGTGAATAGGAGTTTTATTTTTTTTCAAAAGACACTAATTTTTCTGATTTGAATTGTTATTTCTTCTGCCTTGAAATTTATTTTTTGATGTATTCCCTTTAAAATGAGGTTTTCTTCTCTGTGCTGAACCTGTTTCAGCATCCTTATTTTTATTCGAGCCAGAAGGTTTCTTTTTCTTTCCAAAAGACTTTTTACTCTGTGTAGCTGCTCTTTTTGGTGGAGCAGTATCTTGTGGCTCAAAACCTTCGACTATCGAGGTTTTCAATTTTTCGTTTAAAACCTTTTCTATTTCTCTTTGATACTCTACTTCTTCACTACAAACCAAAGAAATAGCTTCTCCTTTTGCACCAGCTCTCCCTGTTCTACCAATTCTGTGTACATAATCTTCTGGCACATTTGGCAGCTCATAATTAATAACATGAGGCAATAAAGGAATATCTAAACCACGAGCAGCAATATCTGTAGCTACTAAAACTTTGATGGAATTATCTTTAAAATCTCTTAAGGCTTTTGTTCTAGCACCTTGACTTTTATTTCCATGAATTGCAGCAGCCGAAATTTTAGATTTTATCAAATTTTGAGTCAATTTATTGGCTCCATGTTTGGTTCTTGTAAAGATTAAAACCTGACTCCAATTGTTCTCTTTAATTAATTGAATCGTAAATTCTGTCTTTCTTTTTTTATCAACCTTAAAAACACTGTGTGTTACTTTTTTTGCAGTAGAATTTTGTGGTGCAGTTTCTACCTCAACAGGGTTTTTTAAAATGCCATTGGCAAGCTTTTTTATATCCTGAGAAAAAGTAGCAGAAAACAGTAAATTCTGACGTTCTTCTGGCATAAAACTTATAATCTTGTTGATGTCTCTTACAAAACCCATATCCAACATTCTATCAGCTTCGTCTAAAACTAAAACATCAATTCTTTTAAAAGATACTGCTTTTTGATCGTGTAAATCGAGTAACCTTCCTGGTGTTGCTACTAAAATATCTACACCTCTTTTTAGTGTAGCAATTTGCGATGCTGGTTTAACTCCGCCAAAAACAACTGCAGATTTTATGTTTACGTATTTACTGTATTCTCTTACATTATCGTAAACTTGTGCAGCTAATTCTCTTGTAGGTGTTAAAACCAAAGCACGTAAAGGTCTGTATTTTGGATGTTTGGTTTCTGATAAATATTGTAAAACAGGCAAAGTAAATCCTGCTGTTTTTCCTGTTCCTGTTTGGGCGGATGCCAAAACATCTTTTCCTTGTAAAATATGTGGTATTGCTTTTTGCTGAATAGGAGAAGGTTTTGTATACCCTTTTTCTTCTACTGCTTTAGTAAAGGCATCTGATAAGCCTAGAGATTTAAATGTCATAAATGGTATTTAAGAAACAATTTTTTCATCATTTCTAATAAAGTGCAAATGTAGGTGGATTCTTTTGCTTTCGTGTTGTTATTTGCTGTAAATAAAAAAAGATGCTATAAATGGCATCTTTTTTATCTGCAATTTTTTTTAGATTTTTACCTTCTTCTAGAACGCGACCCTCTTAAAACACCCACTAAAAATAAAATTACAATGGCACCAGTTGCGCCAACTATAATGTCTTCTAACCAGTAAGGGTTTACATTTATTTTTATGCCTAATTGCCCATAAAGCCAATCGCCAACAAAACTACCAGCAATACCAATTATAATATTTACAATTAGGCCAAAACCGTTGTCTCTCATCAAAACGTCTGCAATATAACCGCAAATTGCCCCAATAATTAATGTATATAAAATGTTCATTTTATAGAATTTAAGTGATTAATTTTGTACAATTTAGTAAAATTAACAATAAAAACGAAAGGAAGTCTTTTAAAACTAATATTTTAGTAAAAAAAATCAATTTTTTTAAATAACATCAATTTACATATTTACTCATTTATGAAAAAAATTATCTTCTATACCTTTGCTGTTTTTACATCATTTGTTTTTAGTCAAACTAACCCTACAAAATCTTCTACAATTCAAAAAGGTTTAAATGATAAAGCACAACTTGAAAAAACATCTCTAGTAAAAAACATCAATTTTACAAATATCGGACCTACAGTGATGAGTGGGCGAGTTGCAGACGTTGCTGTAAACCCAAATAATCCTACTGAGTTTTATGTAGGATATGCTTCTGGTGGTTTGTGGTACACCAATAATAATGGAACTACTTTTACACCAGTGCTAGACAATTCACCAACACAAAACATTGGTGATATTGCTGTAGATTGGAACTCAGGTACAATTTGGGTGGGTACTGGAGAAAAAAATTCATCAAGGTCTAGTTATGCTGGTATTGGGATGTTAAAATCTACGGATAAAGGCAAAACTTGGACAAATGTTGGTTTGTTAGATTCTCATCATATTAGTAGAATTCTTATCAACCCAAATAATCCAGATGAGGTTATTGTAGGTGTTATTGGGCATTTATATTCATCAAACAAAGAAAGAGGAATTTTTAAAACCACAGATGGTGGTAAAACATGGTCTAATCCTTTATTTATTAATAATGATACAGGAATTATAGACGTTGCTTTTGCGCCAGAAAATTTTAAAGTGATGTATGCTGCTTCTTGGGAAAGAGAGCGTAAAGCTTGGAATTTTGATGGTGATGGAAAAAATTCTGCAATTTATAAAAGTACAGATGCAGGGAATACTTGGTCAAAAATTTCTGATAAAAGTGGTTTTCCTGTAGGTGATGGTGTAGGTAGAATTGGTTTGGCTGTTTTTAACGCAAATACAGTGTATGCTTTGCACGACAGTCAGTTTAGAAGGCCAAAAGATGCAGATAAAAAAGCTTCTGAAGAATTGACCAAAGACGATTTTAAAACAATATCTAAAGACGATTTTTTAAAAATATCTAACAAAAAATTGAATGCCTATTTAAAAAATAACGGATTTCAAGAAAAGTACAGGGCAGAAAATGTAAAACAAATGGTTAGAGTTGGCTCTGTACAACCTATTGATTTGGCAAGCTATTTAGAAGATGCCAATTCAATGTTGTTTGATACTCAAGTAATAGGTGCAGAGGTGTATAAAACTAAGAATGGAGGTAAAACTTGGAAAAAAACACACAAAGATTTTTTAAATGGTGTTTACAGTTCTTATGGTTATTATTTTGGTGAAATAAGAGTAGATTTACAAGACGAAAACGGAATTTACGTTTTAGGTGTCCCAATTATAAAATCTAAAGATGGTGGAAAAACGTTTACATCTATCAGTAGAGAAAATGTACATTCAGATCACCAAGCTTTGTGGGTAAATCCTAAAAAATCGGGTCATATTCTAAATGGTAATGATGGTGGTTTAAACCTTTCTTATGATGATGGTGAAAATTGGATTAAATTAAACGATCCTGCAGTGGGGCAATTTTATTCGGTATATGCAGATAATCAAAAAAACTATAAAGTGTATGGTGGTTTGCAAGATAATGGGGTTTGGGTTGCAAATAACAATGCAAGAATAAATAAAGAATGGCAAGCATCTGGTCAAAATCCATATGAGTCAATTATGGGAGGAGATGGAATGCAAGTGCAAGTTGATGACAGAAATCCGAATATTGTATACACAGGATATCAGTTTGGAAACTATTACAGAATTAATAGAGAAACAGGTAAAAGCAAATACATACAACCAAAACATACTTTAGGCGAAACTCCTTATCGTTTCAATTGGCAAACTCCTATTTTATTATCAAAACACAATCAAGATATTTTATATTTAGGAGGTAATAAATTACACAGATCTTTAAATCAAGGTGATGATTGGGAAACCATTTCTGGCGATTTAACAACTGGAGGCAAAAAAGGAAACGTTGCATACGGAACATTAACTACAATTTCAGAAAGCCCTTTTCAATTTGGACTGATATACGTAGGTTCTGATGATGGTTACATCAACCTTACAAAAAACGGTGGAGGTTCTTGGTCTAGAATTTCGAACAATTTGCCACAAAATTTATGGGTGTCTAGAGTTATTGCATCAGCTCACAAAAAAGAAAGAGTTTACGCAACATTAAATGGTTACAGATTCGACGATTTTACACCTTATGTTTATATGTCTGATGATTATGGACAAACTTGGAAAAATATTGGAGAGTCTATTCCTACAGCTGCTGTAAACGTAATTAAAGAAGATCCTAAAAACGAAAACATATTATATGTAGGTACTGATAATGGCATGTATATTTCTTTCGATAAAGGAACTTCTTGGCAAGTTTTTGAAAAGAATTTACCAGATGTTGCAGTACACGATTTGGTAGTTCAACCCAAAGCAAAACACCTAATTGTAGCTACACATGGCCGAAGTTTATACAAAGCAGATATTGCACCACTACAAAAAATGACTCCCAAAGTTTTAGCAAAGTCAATACATATTTTTTCTATTGATGATATTAGAAAAAGTAGAAATTGGGGGCGTTCTTGGAGTCAGTGGAGAGCTGCTTACGAGCCAAAAATAACCATTCCTTTTTATACAAATGCAAATAAAGAGGTAACTGCACACATTTTTAAAGAAGATATGGAGCTGAATTCGATAACCATTAATGCAGATAAGGGTTATAATGAAATGGTTTATGATCTTTCATTTTCTAAAAAAGGATTGAAAGAATACAAAAAGAGGTCTAAAAAACCAAAAATTAGTAAAGCACAAAATGGTGTGTTTTATTTACCAAAAGGAAAGTATACTATTAAAATTGGCGACGATAAAAACAAGTTCGAGATAAAATAAATGAAAAAATTATTTTTATTTTTAATGTTATGTTTTGCGCTTCAAGCAAATACTCAATCTAAAGGAGTATATCAAAGCATAAAAAAAATCACCAATAAAACACAACAATTGGTGAGTGTTAAAAAAGGCCAAAAAATTGATACTGCTGCTTTTAGAAAACTCTTTTTGCCAACAGCCCATTTTACGGTTGTTGGTAAAGAGAATGAAAAACAAATACACGAAACCATGAACTTGAATGATTTCTTAGAAAGTTTAACCGATGAATATTATTCTCAGGGTTATTTTGAGGTTAATCAAGGTCAAATCATTGAAGAGTATAATGGAATTGCACAGGTTATCGAAAGTTTTTATGGCGAGGATTCTGATGGAGTTAAAGGGTATGGCGTAAATAGCTACCAATTAATTTATTCTAATAATAGATGGTGGATAGCCAATATGATTTGGACAATGAGTAACGATGATGGAAAAGATATTCCTAAAAAATACTTTAAAAACTAAAATGAGGTTTTTGTGTTGTATGTTGTTTATGAGCTTTATGGTTTCATTCGGGCAATCTAACCATAAAAACTTTTTTAGATTGTCTGGTCCAGCAAAAAAATGGGTGTTATTACATCCCTTAAAAGCTAAAAAAGCCCTTAAAATTTCTTTAGAGGCAAAACGAATTTCAGATTCCATTCAAAAAACAAATGTATTAGATGGTGATGGATCAGGAGGTCAAGTTGATGCTTTTAGACATGCTTTTTGGATGGCAAGATTGCATCAAGAATTAGGGAAATCTGCTGCAAGAACCTTAGGTAAAGCCCACGAAAAAGAGAATTATATTACTTTTAAAAAAAAGAAGCTAGAAGATGGGGTATTGCCAGATGAAATTTCATCAAAAATGGATTTATGGAACAATGAACAAGGTTTAAAATTAATCAAAAAAGGAAGTAAAATCTCTAAAAATGGTTTAATTTTTAGAGTTATAAATGCTGTAAAATCGGGTAAGTTAAAAATCATTAAAAAAGATAAAAAAGGCAATTTTTTAACTTGTAATGGAGCTAAAATCTCTCTACAAAAATTATTAGGAAAGTGGAAAAACAACAAATGTTTGGTTGCTTCTAATGAAATTTAAATTCATAAAATAAAGTGTAAAAAAAGTTGTTTAAGTACTGATTTTTATCATTTAAAAATAAAAAAAGAACGATTATGGCGCAGCAATTTTATAATTATTCTAAATAAGTATAAAAGAATTTTAAATGTTTGTTTGTAGATGCTTTTCGCCGTAAATTTGTTACCAAAATTTTAACCAAAAAACAATGAGCGGATTTTTCAAATCTTCAATAGGGAGAAAAGTGTCAATGGCACTCTCAGCATTTTTTCTGATGTTCTTTTTATTACAGCATTTAACAATTAATATCATGTCTGTGTTTAGCCCAGACTTATTTAACGAAGTATCACATTTTATGGGTACAAACCCAGTTGTACAATTTGCTTTGCAGCCAGTTTTAATATTTGCTGTAGTGTTTCATTTTGTAATGGGTTTTATCTTAGAATTGCAAAACAAAAAAGCAAACGGAACAGGTTATGCTAAAAATAACGGAGCTGCAAACTCTACTTGGTTTAGTAGAAATATGATTTGGAGTGGTTTAACCATTTTAGCATTTATTCTTTTACATTTTATCGATTTTTGGTTTCCAGAAATCAATACAAAATTTATTCAAGGTGATTGGTCTGGTACTATGGAAGGTATTGAAGGTTTGCGTTACCACGAAGAATTGGTGCACAAATTTGTAAGTCCGTTAAGAGTTGGAGCTTACATATTGGCCTTTGTTTTCTTAGGCTTGCATTTAGCACACGGATTCACTTCCGCATTCCAATCAGTTGGGGCAGCTTCTTTGAGAAAAAAATTAGAAAAAGTAGGAATTGCATATTCAATAATTGTTCCTTTAGGCTTTATTTTTATTGCATTATTTCATCATCTTAACCATTAATCTTAAAAAACTATGGCTTTAAATTCAAGAGTACCAAAAGGTCCACTTAAAGATAAATGGACAGATTATAAAAACGAAATTAACTTGGTAAACCCAGCCAACAAACGTCATATAGATGTTATTGTTGTAGGTACAGGTTTAGCAGGAGGTTCTGCTTCTGCAACATTAGCAGAATTAGGATATAACGTAAAAGCATTTGCTTACCAAGATTCGCCACGTAGAGCGCATTCAATTGCAGCTCAAGGAGGTATTAATGCAGCAAAAAACTATCAAGGAGATGGAGATTCTACGTACAGATTATTTTACGATACTGTAAAAGGTGGCGATTATAGATCTCGTGAAGCAAACGTATATAGATTAGCAGAGGTTTCTGCAAATATTATAGACCAATGTGTGGCACAAGGTGTACCTTTTGCACGTGATTATGGTGGTTTGTTAGATAACCGTTCTTTTGGTGGAGTTTTAGTTTCTAGAACTTTTTATGCAAAAGGGCAAACAGGCCAACAATTATTACTAGGTGCATATTCTGCAATGAACAGACAAATAGCACGTGGTAAAATAGAAATGTTTAACAGACACGAAATGTTAGATGTTGTAATTGTTGATGGAAAAGCAAGAGGAATTATTGCACGTAATTTAGTAACAGGAGAAATTGAACGTCACTCAGCACATGCTGTAGTTATTGCTTCTGGTGGTTATGGAAATGTATATTTCTTATCAACCAATGCAATGGGTTCTAACGTAACTGCAGGATGGAAAATTCATAAAAAAGGAGCGTATTTTGCAAATCCTTGCTACACTCAAATTCACCCAACTTGTATTCCACGTTCTGGAGATTATCAATCAAAATTAACATTGATGTCTGAATCTTTACGTAACGATGGTCGTATTTGGGTGCCTAAGCATTTAAAAGATGTAGAAGCCATTAGAGCAGGTAAATTAAAACCTACTGATTTAAAAGAAGAAGATAGAGATTACTATTTAGAAAGACGTTATCCTGCATTTGGTAACTTAGTACCAAGAGACGTAGCCTCTAGAGCAGCAAAAGAACGTTGTGATGCTGGTTATGGTGTAAATGCAACAGGTGAAGCTGTGTATTTAGATTTTGCAGCATCATTTGAAAGATATGGAGCTGAACAAGCAAAGGTAAAAGGGATAAAAAATCCTTCTAAAGAACAAATTATAGATTTAGGTAGAGAAATCGTTAAAGCGAAATATGGTAACTTATTTCAAATGTACGAGAAAATAGTTGATGAAAATCCTTATGAAACTCCTATGATGATTTATCCTGCAGTGCATTACACTATGGGTGGTGTTTGGGTAGATTATAATTTGATGACAACCATTCCTGGATGCTATTGTATTGGTGAAGCTAATTTCTCAGATCATGGTGCAAATAGATTAGGTGCTTCTGCATTAATGCAAGGTTTAGCAGATGGGTATTTTGTGTTGCCATATACTATTGGAGACTATTTAGCTGATGATATTAGAACAGGAAAAATACCAACAGATACACCAGAATTTGATGAAGCTGAAAAAGCTGTAAAAGACAGCATCAACTTTTTTGTAAATAATAAAGGAACACACTCTGTAGACTATTACCACAAAAAATTGGGTAAAATTATGTGGGATAAATGTGGAATGTCTAGAAATGAAAAAGGTTTAAAAGAAGCTATCGAAGAAATTTCTGCGCTTAGAAAAGATTTCTGGAAAAACGTATCTGTACCAGGTGGAGCTAACGAATACAATGAAGAATTAGCAAAGGCAGGTAGAGTTGCAGATTTCTTAGAATTAGGAGAATTATTTGCAAAAGATGCTTTAGTAAGAGAAGAATCTGCTGGAGGACACTTTAGAGAAGAATATCAAACTCCAGAAGGAGAAGCAAAACGTTTAAAAGAATTCCAATTTGTTTCTGCTTGGGAGTATAAAGGAGAACCTAAAGATGCTGTGTTACACAAAGAAGCTTTAGAGTATGAAAATATAGAAGTTAAAGAAAGAAGTTATAAATAATATAGTTGATGGTTGATGGTTGTTGGTTTCTGGAAACAAAAGCTAACAACAAACAACCAAAAACCAAAAACTAAGAAATATGAATTTAACACTTAAAATTTGGAGACAGAAAGACTCAAAATCAAAGGGTCAAATGGTAGATTATAAAGTAACTGAAATTTCAGAGCACATGTCTTTTTTAGAGATGATAGATGTTTTGAATGAAGGTTTAGTTGCTAAAGGTGAAGAGCCAGTAGCATTTGATCACGATTGTAGAGAAGGTATTTGTGGTATGTGTTCTATGTATATAAATGGTGAAGCTCATGGCCCAGATAGAGGCATTACCACATGTCAATTACACATGCGTATGTTTAATGATGGTGATACCATTACTATAGAACCATTTAGAGCAGCAGCATTTCCTGTAATTAAAGATTTAGTTGTAGATCGCTCTGCTTTTGATAGAATTCAGCACGCAGGTGGTTATATTTCTGTAAACACTTCAGGAAACACACAAGATGCAAATTCAATTCCTATTGCTAAAGAAGCAGCAGATACAGCAATGGATGCTGCAACTTGTATTGGTTGTGGTGCTTGTGTAGCAACCTGTAAGAACAGTTCTGCAATGTTATTTGTAGGTGCAAAAGTATCTCAATATGCTTTATTACCACAAGGACAAGTAGAAGCTGCAGATCGTGTACAAAATATGGTGGCACAAATGGATATAGAAGGCTTTGGAAACTGTACCAATACTGGAGCTTGTGAGGTAGAATGTCCTAAAGGAATTTCTTTAGACAACATTGCAAGAATGAACAGAGAGTTGATGAAGGCATCAGTTTAGTTATAAACGTCATTGCGAGCGACAGCGAAGTAATCTTTTTGTGAAAGAAAACTAATTTCTTTTTAAATTGATTTCTTAAATTAGAGTAATATATTATAAAAAAAACAAACCCAATACTTAATAGTATTGGGTTTGTTTTTTTATTTGATTTTATTTCATTCCTTTAAAAAAATCTTCTGCAGAAATTTCTAATTTTTCTAAAATCTCAAACAATCTGTAAGTATCTAATTTTGTTTTACCTGTTTCTACCTTAAAATAACCGCTAAAACCTATATTGAGCATCATAGATAGGTCTGCTTGACTTATCCCTAATTCTTTTCTTCTTTTTACAATTCTCTGTAAAACTACTTTTGTTTTCTTTTCAATTTTCTCTTTTTCTCTCTCTTTTTCTCTCTCTTTTTCTCTCTCTTTTTCTCTCTCTTTTTCTCTCTCTTTTTCTCTCATTTAGAATAAAATTTACTCAAAAATAAAGTAAAAAATTTACTTTTTCACTTTCCATTTTGGCATCCCCATTTATAGGGAGATAGCGCTCCCCCCATTTATGGGGATGCCAAAATGGAAACGGATTTATTTTTTTAAACCATTATTCTTTCTCAATTTTGAACAAAACAAATTGCTATGAAAAAGAAACATTGCCTCTTTAAAAAAAATAAATTAAGTAAATTAGTAACTGTAGCTATAGCTAGTTTTAGTTTTGCCTACTGCCTACTGCCTACTGCCTACTGCCTACTGCCTACTGCCTACTGCCTATTGAAAAACCTCCGCTTGCGGAAATAAGAAACATAAAAATCTTGTAAATAAATGTATCACTTAAAACCATTGCCTATGTAAATAAACAAATAACAAGCAGAAGAAGTGTTGCAAAAGTACCATTTTTTCTACAAGTTTTTAGGTGTTATTTAAACTTGTTGAATCATTTAAATACACCAAATAAATTTTATAAATCATTTTAAAAATTAGAAAAAATGAAAAAAGTAATATTATTATTAACCCTTCTAGCGACATTTTCAGTGAATTATGCTTCCAATGATAGTTTTGATAATCATAAAATTATTGAAACAAAAGTTGAAAATTATACTATCTTAACTCCTGATGTTTTAGCAAGTGATACCTGTTTTCAAGGAGCAGTGTTAGTTTTTCGTGCGGCTTTAAGAGAAGGATATAGCGTAGAAGATTCTGCCAACATAGCAGATACTTGGGAGCTTGTTTGTGACGCCATCACAGTATTAAGTAATGCTTTAGGAGCAGAACAATAATAAATATAATTTTTAATAGTCTACCTTATGATTCGTTTTTTATTGCCGCTGTTTTTATTACTTTTTTTATTAAAGATAGATTTTATAAGATCTCAGGAAAATAACTTTATCAAAGTTAAATATCTGAAAAAAATAAAGCCGATACTTAATTCTGATGATCCAAAACTCAATAATAATAACACAAAAAAGTTAAGATATCTCTTAGAAAAAAACTTAAAAAATGTTGAATACATACTTAAAATTGAGGATTATCATTCTTTATTTGAATTGAAAATGATGAATATAGATGGTGAGAATAGAAGTTTTCAAAGATTAGCAGGGAGTATTGGAGGGACAAAAGGGGACTTTTATGTTAATAAAAGAGACTCTATATTTTACAATAAAAAACATTTTGGAGGTGAGGATTTTAAAATTAAATTGAATATTAGAAAGTGGGAAATTACGAATGAATTTAAATTCATTCGTAATTTTAAATCTTATAAAGCAACTTCAAAAGAAGTTATAATAAATCCAAAAGGAAAATTTGAATTTCAGATTATAGCGTGGTTTTGTCCTGAATTAACCAGTTTTTTTGGACCATCAAGTTATTTTGGTTTACCTGGTTTAATATTGGAGTTGGATAATGGTAAAACCATTTTGCAAGCAAAGGAAATAGTAATAAGTAAAAGTGTCGAAAACAAAATTGGTCCTTTTAAAAATGGTATAGAAATTACACAAAAAGAATATGATAATTTAGTCAATAAAAAAGTAAAAGAAAAATATGGTAGATTTATGAAAAACTAGTGCACAAATTACTATGTTTTCTGAATATTATATTGGAGACCTAAAATAACTTTTAATAATTGAAACTCCCATAAATTATTTTCGTTCTAAAAGTACAAACAATCAACAAAAACACTATGAAATTCACCCTATTTTGTATTCTTTTATTTTTTTCAACAATCGTTTTACGCAACAATTAAGTGGTAAAGTAACTTATATAGTTTCTCAGAAATCATAGTTGAAAAAAAAATAATTAGTATTAAAAATTTATTTATTTCTAATTTTTAAACTTTTTCACTTTCCAAATTGGCTTCCCTATTTATAGGGAGATAGCGCTCTCCCCATTTATGGGGATGCCAAAATGGAAATGGATTTATTTTTTTTAATAAAAACAAATACTGAAATTTGAACAAAAGAAATTGCTATGAAAAAGAAAAATTGAGGTATGAAAATAAATAATTTTGAAGTTAAAATTAAACAAAAGCTATTGTTTAGTTTGCCTACTGCCTACTGAAAAACCTCCGCTTGCGGAAATAAGAAATATAAAAATTACCAAATAAATGTATCACTTAAAACCATTGCCTATGTAAATAAACAAATACAAGCGGAAGAAGTGTTGCAAAAGTACCATTTTTTCTACAAGTTTTTAGGTGTTATTTAAACTTGTTCAACCAATTAAATACATCAAATTATATTTTATAAATCATTTTAAAAATTAGAAAAAATGAAAAAAGTAATTTTAAGTTTAGTGTTTGTTTTATCATTTAGTAGTCTTACAATTGCCATAGATAAAAATAAAAGCGAACCAGATATTGAAGGGTGTCATGAGGCTGCTAGTGAGTTAGCAGGTTTACTTGCAATATGGAATAACAATAGCTTTGAAGAAGAAGAAGATGACTATAATTATTTAATGGTCTTATGTTTGGAAGCCTAAATAAAAAATAATTTCTAAAGGGGAGTAATTCCCCTTTTACTTAAAACTTTTCTAAAATATGAAATTTTTAAAATTCTGCATCTATATTCTTATAACCTTTTCCTCTTTTTCACAAAGTGGGGAAGTAATTTATGAAGCAGAAATTATACCAATAGACTTTAAAAAAAAATTAGAAAATGATACTATTACTAAATCACAGAAAGAGACATTAAAAGCTATCTATAGAGATCAGTCTAAAGTGAAGTATAGACTAGTTTTCAATAGAGAAGAATCTTACTTCGAAAAGTATAAAACTATAAATTTAGAAAAAGATAGACTAAGTTTTGCAGAAAGGAAAATGGGTAGAGGTATTTTTTATATTAACAAAAATTTAAATGAGATTATTAATCACAAATTTTATTCAGGTCAAGATTTTTTAATATTTCTGCCTTCTTTTAAATGGAAATTAACTCAAGAAAAAAAGAAAATAGGTCAATATATATGCTATAAAGCAACAACATCTAAGTTCGTAGAAGGGCGTAATGGTAAAATGGAAAGAAATGTTATTGCTTGGTACACTAATGAACTACCTTATAATTTTGGGCCAAAAGATTATAATAGTTTACCTGGATTAATTTTAGAACTACAAGAAGATAATCTACTAATAAAAGCTTCTAAAATAACATTGAAACCAAAAAATAAAATTGTTATTAAAAAACCATCTCAAGGAGAAAAAGTAACCCTTAAAAAATACGATTCTATTGTAAAAGAGATGTATTATCGTCGTCGTAGAAGAAATTAAAAACCTCCGCTTGCGGAAATAAGAAATATAAAAATTACCAAATAAATGTATCACTTAAAACCATTGCCTATGTAAATAAACAAATAACAAGCAGAAGAAGTGTTGCAAAAGTACTATTTTTTCTACAAGTTTTAGGTGTTATTTAAACTTGTTCAATCAATTAAATACATCAAAATATATTTATAAATCATTTTAAAAATTAGAAAAAATGAAAAAAGTAATTTTAGTTTAGTTTTTGTTTTATCATTAGGAGTTAGTTTTATGAATGCTAAACCCTTGGATAGTGAAAAAGTTAAAACTACAAAAGGAACAAATATAGAGACAAAAGACGATTTTAGCTGTGCTGGAGATTGTGTTGCAGATTCTAGAGCCGGTGCTTTGGCTTTTTCTTCAGATACAGAGGATAGAAGCGCTGATGGTGAATTAATGGAGTGGTATGGTCTTTTTTATGAGTCTTGCATGGATGCAAGAGATTGTCCTAGATAATAATTAATTTCAAATGATATTTATGACTGACTAAAACCTAGTTTTAGTCAGTCTTTTAAAACTTTTAGATATGAGAAACTTTTTAATTATGTTAAATACTTTCATTGTATTTTCAATGACTGTAAATTCACAAAATAACCTATATGGTATTGTACATTATGAGTCTAAAATTAACAGTGAACAACTTAAAAAATATTTAAGTGAAGAGAGAAATGATATAAAAAATAAAAGAGTTCAGAAAACTTTAGATAAGGTTTTTCTAAATACCAAAGCTTTAACATCTAAACTTAAATTTTCTGATAACAAAGGAATTTTTAAGGTAGATGAAAAATTATCAATTGATAAAAAAGATTTGCAACAAAGAGCTTTAAAAATAGCAAGTGGTAGCACAAAAATTTATTTTTACGACACTAAGAATAAAGAATATTTGATTAAAGATTGTGCGTCTTTAGGTGATTGTTTTATTCATGATAATAAATATTTTGAATGGAATTTGACGCAAGAAACAAAGAAGATAAATAATTATAAAGTTTATAAAGCAACCCGAAGTAAAGGTAAAGTAATAGCTTGGTATACCCCAGATATACCTGTTGGTTTTGGTCCTAAAGGGGAGTATGGTTTACCTGGTTTAATATTAGAATTAGAAGTAGGCAGAATCATTTTTAAAGCAACTAAAATAGTATTAAATCCTAAAACCAAAATTACCATTGAAAGGCCTAGTGATGGTGTGAGAATTTCATTTGAAGAATACAAAAAACTTACAAATAAGGCGAAAAAAGGTCTTTTTGGAAATTAATTCAAAAAAATGAATTTTTTACCTTGAATAATATACATCAATAAAAACAGCTATGAAACATATCTTCTTTTGGATTACTATATTTTTTTCAATTACTACTTTTTCTCGACAATTAAGTGGTAAAGTTACTTATGTAGCTTCGATGTCTCCAATTCCAGATAAGAAAATCGATTCGTTATTGTCAACAAGAAAATCGAAGAATGAAAAAATGAATGATTGGGTGAAAAATATGTTTAAAAATACACCTAGTGTAAATACTTATTTAGAGTTTGCCAATGGCGAATCAATTTATTACGTAGAGCAAAAAATGGAGATAGGTGGCAAATCGACACTAAACATTAATAGAATATCAGCTGGAGGTGATAATAAAGTATATAAAAATACAAGAACAAAAGAATATTTAAAAGAATACAAAAGAGAGCATCTTTTAATAGAAAAAAAGGAAAAGAAATGGAAAGTAACACAAGAATCAAAAAAAATAGGAGAATATGTATGCTTTAAGGCAATAGATATAGCATCTACGAATACAAAAATGAAACCAATAGTCTGGTTTACTCCGCAAATTCCTGTCAGTTTTGGGCCATTAGATTTTAACGGCTTACCTGGTTTGGTTATTAGGGTAGAAATGGCAGGTGGTAGAACTTTCAGTGCTTCAAAAATTGTTCTAAACCCAAATGAAAAAATGGAAATAATAAAACCAACAAAGGGAAAAAGAATTTCAGAAGCACAGTTTAAAGAAAGATTAATAGCACTGAAGAACAGTTTAGAAAAGAATAAACAATAAATTTATGAAAAGAACTCTATTGTGTTTACTCTTTCTATTGTTCGCAATTACCTCTTATAGTCAAAAAATAACTTTATCAGGAACCGTAAAAGACAGCCTTCAAAAACCAATGCCTTATGCAAACGTAATTGCAAAACCCAAAGATGTATCTAAAAATTTACAATTTGCTATAACAGATAATGAAGGCTATTACAAACTAATATTACAAAAAGGAGATACCATAACCATTAGTATTTCTTATTTGGGTTATAAACCTTTAGATTATCAATTTATCGCTTTAAAAGACACCAAAAAAAACTTTGTATTACAACAATCTTCAGAACAGTTGGATGAGGTTGTTATAGAAATGCCAGTAACTGTGAGAGGAGACACCACAATCTATAAAACCAGTAAATTTATAGATGGTTCAGAACGAAAGCTAAAAAATGTATTAAAAAAGCTACCAGGAGTTGAGGTAGATAAAAATGGCGGAGTTACAGTACAAGGTAAAAAAGTAACGAAAATGCTCGTAGATGGTAAAAAGTTTTTTGGCGGTAATTCTAAATTGGCTGTAGAAAACATTCCTGCAGATGCAGTTGGTAATGTAGAGGTTATCGATAATTATAATGAAGTTTCTTTTCTAAAAGGTTTATCCGATTCTGATGAAATGGCAATGAACATCAACCTAAAAGAAGATAAAAAACGTTTTGTTTTTGGTGATGTTGAGGCTGGCAAAGGAAATGAAGATTTTTACAAAACCAGTGCCAATTTATTTTATTATTCGCCAAAAACTAATGTGAACTTTATTGGTAATGTGAATAACATTGGCGAAAAGACATTTACGTTCAGAGATTATTTAAGTTTTTCTGGAGGTGTAAATGCCATTTTTAGTGGAAACTTTAATTGGAATAGAGGCGATTTTTCTCAATTTATGCAAAGTAATGATGTGTTGAGAAGCCAACAAAAATTCGGTGCGTTAAATATTACAAAAGTAGCTACTTCTAAATTAGATGTTTCTGGGTATGCTATTTTCTCAAACTCAGAAACAACTAGCTTGGTGGAAAATTTGAATGAATATAGTGCTTTTACAGAAGACAGAACCAGAAAAACCAATTTCGACAATCTCTTAGGTATTGGAAATTTGAATTTAGAATACACACCAGACTCCAAATCGAAATTCTATGCAAGAACACAGGTAAAAAGAACCAATAATACCAATAATCAAAGTCTTACGAGTATTATCAACAACAACACAAATACCATAATAACAGATAGAGGTTTAACAGCAACCTACATCAACCAAAATATAGAATGGCATAAAAGACAAAATGACAAACACACGTTTTCGTCAGTCATCAATTATAAGTTTGATAAACGTAATAAAAGGGCTTTTTGGGAAACCCAAGACCCAATTTTACAAGGCTTAATTCCTGCTGATAATAACCAAGCAATATTACGCATCAATCAATTAAAAAACACCCAAGAACATAATTTTGATGGTGTTTTTAAACACTTTTGGGAAATTAACAACAGCAATCACATTTATACAACTTTAGGAAACAAGTTTTTACAAGAAGACTTTTTTACGGAAGACACACAACGTTTAGACGATGATACTCTAAATAATTTCGCCAATGGCGGATTTGGAAACGATGTAAATTTTAGTTTGAATGATTTTTTTGTGGGCATGCATTACAAATTCAGAGCAGGTATTTTTACCCTAAAACAAGGTGTCTATGCTCATAAATACGATTGGAACATCAATCAAAACACAAATATAGCAATTGGTAAATGGGTTGTTTTGCCAGATTTTTTAGCCAAAATTGAGTTTAATAAATCAAAAAAAATCACCATAAATTACAACTTAAAAACTTCATTTTCTGATGCCAGTAAATTCGCCAATCGTTTTTATTTGCAATCGTATAACTCGGTTTTTCGCGGAAATGAAAACTTGCAAAATAACTTATTTCATAGTGCAAGAATTTATTACAGCAGATTTAGTTTGTACAGAGGTTTAATGTTGTTTGCGAGTGTAAATTATAATAAACAAATACGTGGAGTAAGAAACACGGTTGATTTTAATGACATCAATCAATTTTTAACGGTAAAAATGTTTGAGAATCCTTCAGAAAATTGGCGAGGAAATATTCATTTAGAAAAATCCATAAAAAAACTAAAGTATAAGTTTGATGTTGGTTTTAGCAATTCCCAATTCGTACAAGAATTAAACAGCACTTTACAAACCAATACCAATAAAAATTACGATTATGAAATTGCTATAGAAACGCTGTTTGATAAATTTCCAACCATAGAAATTGGTTTTAAGCAAGATATTGGTAATTTTACAGCAAGTGCAAATACTTCAAAATTCATAACCACTCAGCCATTTATCAATATTGATTACAATTTTCTAGAAAACTTTATTTTTAATTTCGATTATACCAAAAGCAATTATCAAAATAAAACGTTGAATCAAAAAAACACCTACGAAATTGCCAATGCCACTTTATCCTACAAAACAGAAAATGCTGCCTGGAGCTATAAAATAACTGCACAAAATCTATTTAATACTCAATTTAAACAAAGCAATAGCTTTTCAGATTTTTTAATTTCGGACACCAAAACCTTTATTTTACCAAGAATTTTGTTGTTTACTATTGGTTATAATCTGTAAGTTATTCAATGAATTTTTAACTTAAAAATTACACAATTCCATTTTTATCTTCAAAACCATTTAATATCTTTGAGAAATTTACAAACAAAAGCACTAAATGGACGATTTTATTCTGTATTTTAAAATGGGTTTAAATCATGTATTAGATTTTACAGCCTATGATCATATTTTATTTTTAATCGTTTTAGCCGTCGTTTTTAGTTTTTACGAAGTAAAAAAAGTCTTGTGGTTGGTTACCTTATTTACCTTAGGGCACTCACTAACATTGGCATTATCTGCCTATGAAGTTTTAAATATTAGAATGGATGTTATAGAATTTTTAATTCCTTTATCTATTTTTATAACAGGGGCAGTTAACATCTTCAATTCAAATAAAACATCAACAAAAAAAGACAATATCAATTTAATCTTTGCTTTATTTTTTGGCTTAATTCACGGCTTAGGATTCTCTAATTATTTTAAAATGATGATTGGCAAAGAAGAAAGTAAACTTTTTCCTTTAATAGAATTTGCCTTAGGTATAGAAGTTGCCCAAATAATCATTGTAGTTGGTATTTTAATTATAGGTGCCTTAGTTAAAAATCACTTAAAAGTCTCTAAAAGAGATTGGGTTTTAGTGCTGTCATCCATAGTAATTGGTTTTGCCATACAAATGATGGTAGATAGAGTATTTTGGTAAGTTAAAGAGGATACTTTTAACTTACAAAGCGTTTTTTTGGTTTGTACAAGCATAGCATTTAAAAAAGTACTACAATTTTTTGTAATTTATACTACAATTATTTTGTATAAATACTACTATTTTTTATAAAATATACTAGTATATTTATAAGTAGCGTGCTTAGGCAATATGTAAAAGTCTCTATAACATTTACAACAAATCAAAGACTGTTTTATAAAAACTTTAGAAACAGTTAAAAACGTTGTGTTGCTTCTTACAAAAAGTATCGCATTAATTTTAGGTATGCAATGTATTTAGATTAAAAAAAATCTTTATTTAACATTTTTTATCTTTCAAATCTTTTTATTTTCGTAGTTGATGATAGAAAAAAAGCAATTAAAGTACGATAGAGCGTATTTAAAAATGGCTCGCGAGTGGGGCAAGCTATCTCATTGTAAGCGAAAACAAGTAGGCGCTTTAATTGTAAAAGAACGCATGATTATTTCTGATGGTTTTAATGGCACTCCAACAGGGTTTGATAATTGTTGCGAAGATGATGAGGGCCAAACAAAATGGGAAGTTTTGCATGCAGAAGCCAATGCCATTTTAAAAGTAGCCTCGTCTACACAATCAGCCAAAGGAGCTACCTTATACATCACCTTATCACCATGTACACAATGTAGTAAACTTATTCACCAAGCAGGTATTAAAAGAGTAGTGTATGCCAATGCGTACAAAGATTTATCAGGAATACAATTTTTAGAGAAAGCAGGTGTAGAAATCAATCATTTACCTTATGAACAAGAATAATTTACCCATATATTTTGCAATAGCCGTTATTTTAGGAATTTTAATAGGTGTTTTCTTCGGGGGTAATTCTAGTGGTATAGCATCATTTTCTAAAAACACATCGCAAGAACAAAAAATAAAAAGACTCATTAATTTTATTGAAAGAGATTATGTAGATGATGTAAATACAGACGATTTGTTAGATGGTGCTATTACACAAATGTTGGGCAAATTAGATCCACATTCTGTATACATTCCTAAAGAAAATCAACAAGCTAATATCGAGAATATGCAAGGTAATTTTGTGGGTATTGGTGTGCAGTTTAGAATGATAAAAGATTCCATTACAGTAGTGCAACCCATAAAAGGTGGGCCAAGCATTAAAGCAGGCATTAAAGCTGGTGATCGTATTTTAATGGCAAATAAAGATACTTTGTATGGTAAGAATTTTAGAAGTGGTATTGTACCAAAATATTTAAAAGGAAAACCACAAACCAAAGTGAATCTGCAAGTTTATAGAAAAAGTAACGATTCTTTATTTAATGTAGAAATTACTCGTGGAAAAGTAAATATTAAAAGTGTAGATCTTGCCTATATGATTAACGATTCTTTAGGATATATCAAATTAGATCGTTTTGCAAGAAATACGTACCGCGAATTTAAAACCTCATTAAATCAATTAATCAATAATGGGATGACAGATTTGGTGATCGACTTAAGAGGTAATGGAGGTGGGTTTATAGATATTGCTACTCGAATTATTGATGAGTTTTTAGAAGATGATACATTAATGGTATTTACCAAAAATAATAAAAATGAAATTGAAGAATATGAAGCTACAGAAATTGGGTCTTTCGAAAAAGGAGGCTTATACGTTTTAATTGATGAAAACTCAGCTTCAGCTTCAGAAATAGTAGCAGGTGCTTTACAAGATAATGACAAAGGAACCATAATAGGAAGACGCTCTTTTGGTAAAGGTTTGGTGCAAATAGAAATGGGTTTAGGTGATGGCTCTGCAGTGCGTTTAACTACTGCCAGATATTTTACGCCTACAGGACGTTCTATCCAAAAACCATACAGCAAAAACGGTGATAAAAATTATAGAAAAGACTATCAGAATAGGGTTTTAAATGGCGAATTATTAAGTAAAGACAGCATCAAAGTAATTGATTCTTTAAAGTATATAACCCCTAAAGGAAAAGTAGTATATGGTGGTGGAGGCATAATACCTGATGTTTTTGTGCCAATAGATACCACTTCGTATATGACCAACTTTTACTTTAGTACCATAAATGAATTCGCCTTTGATTATGTTGATAGTAACAGAACCAAACTTTCAAATTGGACCATTGACAGCTTTGTTGATGAATTTGATGCTGATGAGGCAATATTTAAGAAATACATCAATAGCGTTAAACCAAACAATAATCGATTTTTAAAAGAAATTCAAAATTTAAAAATTGTCTTAGAAGATGGTACTCTTCTTAATAATGGTGAATCAAATAAAGATGCATTTGAACAAGATATTATCAAAAAGAAAAAAAGTTTACAGCGTTATTTAAAAGCATCTATTGCCAATGTGCTTTTTGGTGATGTTGGCTTTTACAGAATTATGCATCAAGACGATAAAATGCTGCAAAAAGTATTGGAGTTGGAAAGTAAACAGGAATAGCGTTTCTTTGCAAAGATGATTACAATTACTACTACTAAAGAACAAAAAGTCTATTTTGCTTCAGACCAGCATTTGGGCGCACCAACTGCGGCTCTAAGTTTTCCTCGCGAAAAAAAGTTTATTGCCTGGTTAAACGAAATAAAAAAAGATGCAGCAGCCATTTTTTTAGTAGGTGATTTGTTCGATTTTTGGTTCGAATACAAAACTGTTGTTCCTAAAGGGTTTGTAAGAACCTTAGGCAAATTAGCCGAAATTAGAGATGCTGGCATACCCATTTATTTTTTTGTAGGTAATCACGATTTATGGATGTTAGATTATTTCGAAAAAGAACTCAACATTCCTGTATACCATAAACCCCAAGTTTTTCTCATCAACAATAAAAAAGTATTTGTGGGTCATGGAGATGGTTTAGGCCCTCATGATAAAGGTTTTAAACGACTAAAAAAAGTGCTTACTTTTCCGCTATTTCAATGGTTGTACAGATGGCTACACCCAGATATAGGCTTAAAACTAGGGCAGTACATGTCTGTAAAAAACCGAATGATTTCTGGCGATGATGATGCTATATTTTTAGGCAATGAAAACGAATGGTTGGTGCAATATTGCAAACGAAAATTAGAAAGTAATCATTACGATTTTTTTGTTTTTGGGCATAGACATTTACCATTAGATATTCAATTACAAGAAAATAGTAGGTACATTAATATCGGAGATTGGATAACGCATTTTACCTATGGCGAATTTGCAAATACTCACTTACAATTAAAAAACTTCAGCTAGGTTAGCAGTACCGCTAAAATACTAATTATCTTTAACCTTGTTTTAACAGAATAATTTTGTTAAAATTGTAGCTTTGTTTCACAAAATTTAATAATTAATTGTCATAAATAATGGACGTAGATGTTAGAGCTATTAACGAAAAAATAGAGAGGGAAAGTGCCTTTATAGATATCCTTACTTTAGAAATGAATAAAGTAATTGTAGGGCAAAAACAGATGATTGAAAGTTTGTTAATTGGTTTGTTAGGTAATGGTCATATCTTATTAGAGGGTGTGCCAGGTTTAGCAAAAACCTTAGCAATTAATACCTTGTCTAAAGCGGTTCAAGGTTCATTTAGTAGAGTGCAGTTTACACCAGATTTATTACCTGCAGATGTTGTAGGAACCATGATTTACAACATGCAGCAAAATAGCTTTGAAATTAAAAAAGGCCCAATTTTTGCAAATTTTGTGCTGGCAGACGAAATTAACAGAGCACCAGCTAAAGTACAATCTGCCTTACTAGAGGCAATGCAAGAGCGCCAAATAACTATTGGTGATACTACTTTTAAATTAGACGAGCCATTTTTAGTAATGGCAACGCAAAACCCAGTAGAGCAAGAGGGTACGTATCCATTACCAGAAGCACAGGTAGACCGTTTTATGCTAAAAGTGGTTATAGATTATCCAAAATTATTAGACGAGCAAATAATTATGCGTCAAAATTTATCAGGTGGTTTTGCAAAGGTAAAACCGGTAATTTCTGTCGAGCAAATTATTAGAGCTAGAGATATGGTTAATGAGGTATATATGGACGAGAAAATTGAGAAATATATCTTAGACATTATCTTTGCAACTCGTTATCCAGAAAAATACAATCTACCAGATTTAAAAGACTTAATTAGTTTTGGAGCATCACCAAGGGGAAGTATCAACTTGGCAAAAGCTGCAAAATGTTATGCATTTATAAAAAGAAGAGGTTATGTAATTCCTGAAGATGTAAGAGCTGTGGTAACAGATGTTTTACGTCATAGAATTGGTATTACCTATGAAGCCGAAGCAGAAAATGTAACTTCTGTAGATATCATAAACGCTATCATCAACGAAGTAGAAGTGCCTTAAAAAAGTTGGCAGTAAAATCAGTATTCAGTAGGCAGTTGCTTACTCAGTTCTGATTAACTGTACACTTTTACCACAAACTATTGACTGAAAACTGGATACTGAAGACTGCTTACTGGAAAAATGGATACTAAAGAAATACTAAAAAAAGTTCGTAAAATAGAAATTAAGACAAAGCGTTTGTCTAATGATATTTTTGGAGGTGAATACCACTCATCTTTTAAGGGGCGTGGTATGACTTTTTCTGAAGTGCGCCAATATCAATTTGGAGATGATGTAAGAGGAATAGACTGGAATGTTACTGCGCGTTATAACGAACCTTACGTAAAAGTTTTCGAAGAAGAACGCGAGTTAACCATGATGCTTATGGTAGATGTTTCAGGTTCAGAGCTTTTTGGTACTACCAATCAATTTAAAAAAGATACAGTTACAGAAATTGCAGCAACATTGGCTTTTTCTGCAACTCAAAACAACGATAAAGTTGGGTTGATTTTATTTTCTGATGATATTGAGTTATTCATTCCACCAAAAAAAGGGAAGAGTCACGTTTTAAGAATTATTAGAGAATTAATTGAGTTTAAACCAAAAAGCCAAAAAACAAATATAGATGTTGCTTTAAAGTTTTTATCTAGCGTATTAAAAAAGAGAGCTATTGTGTTTATGTTGTCTGATTTTATGGATGATGATTACGAAAAAAGCGCAAAAATAGCAGGTAGTAAACACGATTTAACAGGTATTCGGGTTTACGATAAACACGATGAAGAAATTCCGAATTTAGGGATGGTGCCCATGTTAGATGCAGAAACTGGTACTGTACAATTGGTAAATACAGCTTCTAAAACCACAAGAAAAAATTACAAAGCAAATGCATTACGCCTAACAAATTATTATAAAAATACGTTTCAAAGAAGTGGTGCAGGTACTATAAATACCAGGGTTGATGAAAGTTATGTAAAAAAAATGTTAGGCTATTTTAAACATAAAGGAAGATAAATAGAACCAACCTAACCTTCTTAAAGAGAAATAATTGTTGACGAAATATTAAGGAAAATTTATAAAATTGAAAAAAAGTAGAACACATATTAAACCTTCTAAAAGTTATAAAAAAGCACATGCTAAGAGCTTTCTTTCTTTAGGAAAGAGCCTTAGAGAGCTAGGCTTTCTTTTTATTATTTTTTGCGTTTCTTTTGCTTTTTCTCAAGACCGAATTGTAAAAGCACAAGTAGAAACCTCTAATATTAGAATAGGTGAACAGTTTACCTATAAATTAACGGTAAAAGATGTAGACAAGGTAATTCTACCAAAACTAGAATTAAAAGGATTAGAAGTGGTAGATTCTGCTAAGATTGATACCATTAACTATATGCTTATTCAAAAGTATAAAATCACGGGTTTTGATAGTGGTGCCTTTTACATACCGCAGCAACAAGTTTTTATTAGAAATCAAGCGTATTTAACAGATTCAATATTAATAAATGTAGCTACAGTACCTATTGATACTACTAAGGTTAAAAAATTTCCTATAAAGTCAATTAAAAAAGAACCTTATGTTTTTGATGATTTTAAAATATACATTTACCTACTCATTGCAGCATTAATAATTATTGGTTTTTGGGTGTATTGGTTTGTTATCCGAAAGAAAAAAGAAGAAGAAGAAAAACCAACCTATGTTGCTTTGCGTCCTTATGATGAAGCCATGTATAAGTTAAATGAATTAGATGAAAAACTATTGTGGCAAAATAATAGGGTAAAAGAATATTATAGTGAGCTTACAGATATTATTAGAAATTATATTGAGCGCGAACTTAAAGTACCAGCATTAGAAAAAACATCCGACGAAATCATAGAAACCTTAAATGATTTTTATGAAGCAAATACCATCAACACCACTAAAGAAAACATTAAAAAGCTAAGAGATTTATTTCAAGAAGCAGATTTGGTAAAGTTTGCAAAATCAAAACCATTAGCTAGCGAAATTGAAGAAGATAGAAAAGACGCAGAACAAGTTGTACATAATTTAAAACCTAAACCTGTAATAAAGGATGAAGAATTGGAGTAATTTCGAGCTTTTAAATCCAGAATTTTTATGGTTGCTAATACTCATTCCGTTATTAGCAGTATGGTATTTCTTGGTTAGCAAAAAAGATACTGCAATTTTAACAGTGCCTACCATAAAAGGTTTTCAAACAAAACCCTCGTTAGCAGCTAAGCTAAAACCAATTGTATATGTTTTGCGTTTGCTAGCGTTAGCAGCTATTATTTTTGCTTTAGCAAGACCTAGAAATGTTTCTGTTAGTAAAAAAACAAAGAGCAATAATGGTATAGATATTGTAATGGCAATAGATATTTCTGCAAGTATGTTGGCTAGAGATCTAAAACCAAACCGCCTAGAAGCATTAAAAAAAGTAGCAGTTACCTTTGTAAATAAAAGGCCAAATGATAGAATTGGTATTGTGGTGTATGCAGGCGAAAGTTTTACACAAACACCTATTACAAGCGATAAATCTATTGTAAAAAGAACCATAGAAGGTTTGCAATGGGGACAATTAGAGGGGGGTACAGCCATAGGTATGGGGTTAGGCTCTGGTGTAAACCGATTAAAGCAAAGTAAGGCCAAAAGCAAAGTAATTATTCTATTAACAGATGGTGTAAATAATTCTGGAAATATAGATCCAAGAACCGCCACAGAACTGGCTAAAGAATTGGGTATTAAAGTTTATACCATAGGAATAGGAACTAATGGAATGGCAGATTTTCCTTGGAGTAAAGACCCAAGAACAGGTGCTTTAAATTTTAGAAAACAACAAGTAGAAATTGATGAAGCGCTTTTAAAGGAAATTGCATCAGAAACCAATGGAAAGTATTTTAGAGCAACTAATAACGATAAGTTGGCCGAAATATATGATGAAATAGACAAGCTTGAAAAAACAAAAATAGAAGAGTTTAAATATTACAATTACCAAGAAATGTATAGAGATTTGGTATTTTTAGCATTAGGTTTATTGTTATTAGAATTCATATTAAGAAACACCATTTTTAAAAGTTTTATATAATTTTCCTACAAGGTTTCTAAAACATTGCAGGATTTAAAACAGTAATTTACAAAATGTACAAATTAGAAGAACCAATTTATTTTTACTTATTAGCAATCATTCCAATTTTGATTGTTATTTTTCTATTGGTTTTATGGTGGAAAAAGAGAACACAACGCAAATTTGCTAATGCAGCATTATTAGCAAAAATAGCACCCAACACCTCTGTTTTTAAAAACACATTAAAACTAATTATGTTAGTTTTAGCAGTAACTTTTTTAGTAATTTCTTTAGTAAACCCTAAAATGGGCTCTAAGCTAAAAACAGTTAAAAGAGAAGGTGTAGATGTGGTTTTTGCGTTAGACGTATCTAAAAGTATGTTGGCAGAAGATATTGCGCCTAACAGATTAGAAAAGGCAAAGCAAATCATCTCTAAAATCATCGATAAATTAGGTTCAGATAGAGTAGGGGTTATTATTTATGCAGGTAATTCCTATCCGCTTTTACCAATTACTACAGATCATGCCGCTGCAAATATGTTTTTGCAAAACGCAAATCCAGATATGGTTTCTAGCCAAGGTACAGCAATAAACGAGGCTTTAGAATTGGCAAAAACCTATTATAATAATGATGAGCAAACCAATCGTTTTTTAATCATTATTTCTGATGGAGAAGATCATCAAGAAGAAACCAAACAAATGGCACAAAATTTGTCTAATGATGGTGTAAAAGTATATACTGTTGGTGTAGGTACAGAAAAAGGTGGGCCAATTCCTATGCGTTTAAATGGGTCTATGATTGGCTATAAAAAAGATAGAAAAGGCGAAACTGTAATTACAAAACGCCAACCAGATGTTTTGGCTGATATTGCAGATGTTGCTAATGGAAGATATATAGATGGTAATGTTACTGAAGATCCTGTAAAGCAAATTTCTGAAATTATTGCAAATGCTCAAAAAAGTGAATTTGAAACCAAACAATTTTCAGATTATAAAGATCAATTTCAGTGGTTTTTAGCCATTGCCATGGTGTTTTTATTATTAGATATCTTTTTGTTAGATAGAAAAACCAAATGGTTAAAAAAGATAGATTTGTTTAACGAAGAAAAATCAAAAAATTAATTAAAATGAAAATTTATTTAAACATACTTATTATTTGCTTAATGCTATTTTCATCTAAAGCAATTGTAGCACAAAAAGATTCTATTGCCCAACAACGCAAGGCAAGAAAAATGGTGAGGCAAGGAAATAAATTGTACGAACAAAAACAATTTACAGATGCTTCTGTAGCGTATCAAAAAGCATTGGGCAATAATGCAAGTTACGATAAAGCCAGCTACAATTTAGGGAATGCCTTATATCAAAATAAAAACTTTAAAGAAGCCGCACCACAATACGAACTTACTGCAAAAACAGCAGAAGATAAGTATACCAAAGCAGAAGCATATCATAACTTAGGAAATGCTATGATGGAAACCAAAAATTATCAAGGTGCTGTAGAGGCGTATAAAAATTCTTTAAGAAACAATCCTAATGACGATGAAACACGTTATAATCTAGCTGTTGCACAAAAATTGTTAGACAAACAAAACAAAGACAACAAAGACAATAAGGATAACAAAGACAACAAGGACAATAAAGACAAAAACAATAAGGATAAAAAGAACAAAGATAAAAAAGAGGGTGATGATGAGAAAGATAAAAAAGATAAAGACGACAAAGATAAAGACGGTAAAGGCGATAAGGATAAAGACAAAAAGCAAGATCCTAAACAAGATGATAAAAAAGATCAAAAACAAAAACCCAAACCACAACAAGGTAAAATGTCTCCTCAACAAATTAAGCAGTTGCTAGAAAGCTTAAACAACGAGGAAAAAAAGACACAAAAGAAAATGAATGCTAAAAAAGCAAAAGGTAAAAAAGTTAAACAAGAAAAAGATTGGTAACTCCTTATTTCAACTTCTTGTAAAAAAAGAAGTCAAAGCACAACACATAAAAGCATATAATTAAAAGTTGATAGAGATTTTTGTAATTTTGTACTGAAATTTCAGTGAGATAGAAAAAATAAAAAGTTGAAAATAAAAAGAAAAAATAAAGAACATCTACAAGTTTGCAAAAAATTGCAAACAATGTTTTCCCTTTCTTTTGTAAAGATACTTAGAGGGTTAAGCTTCTTATTGCTGTTTATTGCATCATTTTCAGTTTCTGCACAAAAAGCAGAACTAAAGGTAAAAGTTAGTAAAAATAAGCTTGGCCTAAACCAGCGTTTACGAATAGAGTTTTCTATTAATAAACAAGGTGGTGATGACTTTACTCCTCCAAAATTCGATGATTTTAGAGTAGTACAAGGGCCTAGCCAGTCCATCAGTCAATCTTGGATAAATGGTAAAGTAAGTTTTTCAAAATCATATACTTATATCATAAAGCCAAAAAGAAAAGGAGAACTTATTATTGGCCCTGCAAGTATAAAAGTAAATGGGGCTACAATAAACTCTAAAATGATTAAAGTGGTTGTTTTAGATGCTGTAGATATGCCTAAGAATCCTAATGACCCAGAATATATTGCACAGCAAAACATACATTTGGTTGCAGAAATTTCTAAAGCAAGACCTTACGTTGGTGAAGGTATTTACGTAGAATATAGATTGTATGTAAGCGAAAATGTAAGCGTTTACGATACTTCTGTAACAGAAGCACCACAATACAATGGCTTTTGGAATCAAGAAATAAAAATTAATGGTTTTCCTGTAAAAATGGGAAAATATAATGGCGAAGATTACAGGTACATTGTACTACAAAAAGCGCTATTAATTCCTACCAAAACAGGTAAATTAACTATAGATCCTATGAAAATGGACATCGTTATTGGTGTTCCAACAGGTAGGGCAGATTTTTTTGGCAACGTGATTACCAAAAATATTCGCAAAGAATTTTCATCACCTAAAAAAGTAATCAGTCCAAAAAGTCTTCCATTAGAAGGTAAGCCAGAAAACTTTACAGGGGCAGTTGGTAAATTTAATTTTGATGTTTCTTTAAGTAAAGAGGCATTAAAAGCTAATGAATCTTCTCAAATAAAAGTAGCCGTTTCTGGTAAAGGAAATCTAAAGTTGTTTGAATTGCCAGAAGTTACAACACCTGTAGAATTAGAAAAATATCAACCAGAAAGAAAAGAAAGTGTAAGAATTGCAACAGACGGTTTGCGCGGTTCTGTTACTGATGTATACACAGTAGTACCTCAGTTTAAAGGAAAATATAAAATACCTAGTATTGGTTTTTCTTATTTTAACCCAAAAACTAACAAATACGAGTCTATAAATACAGCTGATTTGTATGTAGATGTTACAGAGGGTAAAGAATTACCAGCCAGCACCACAAACTCAGTAGAAAAGAAAGCTGTTGTTTTAACAGGAAAGAATTTTAGATATATACAAACACAGAGCAATTTTATACCTAGCGAAATAGACGATTTCTACAAATCTAACCTATTTTATATTTTACTTTTCTTGCCTTTACTTGCAATTCCTATTGGTATTATACTTGCAAAGAGTCATGAAAAACGCAATAGCGATGTTGTTGGTTTAAAATTAAGAAGAGCAGAAAAATTAGCAAAAAAATATTTATCTGCAGCTCAAAAGCAATTGGGTAAAAAAGAAGCTTTTTACGAAGCTTTAGAACGTGCTTTACACAATTATTTAAAAGCCAAATTAGGCATAGAAACTGCCGATATTAGTAAAGAAAATATTACCAAAATACTAGAAGAAAAAAATATTAATGAAACTAATATAAAACAGTTTATAGATGTTTTAAAAGCGTCAGATTTTGCGCGTTATACACCTGTAACTGATACAGAAATGAAACAAGAGTTTGAAAGAGCTAAACAAGTAATCGTTGAATTAGATAAACAGTTGTAAGATGAAGAATTTTCTTTTTTTATTGTTGATGGTTGCCAACACAGCGCTTGCTCAAAACACAAACGAGCTTTTTGCAAAAGCCAATGATTTGTATAAAAATGATAAATTAGAAGAAGCTGTTGAAATCTATGAACAAGTAGTAAGTCAAGGTTTGGTGTCTTCTGAGTTGTATTATAACTTAGGAAACTCTTATTATAAATTAAATAAAGTTGGTCCATCAATTTACTATTACGAAAAAGCTTTAAAACTAAACCCTTTAAATGCAGATGCTGCCAATAACTTAATTTTTGCGAAACGTTTGGCATTAGATAATATTGAAGAATTACCCAAAACCGTATTCCAAAAAATAAATCAAAGTGTGCTTCAAAAGCTTTCTTATAATCAATGGGCAATAATTGTTGTAATATTTTCTTTTTTAGGGAGTTTTTTATTCTTGCTTTATTATTTTGCGAATACACCCTCCAAAAAACGATTCTATTTTGTGGTAAGCACATTAAGTTTTATTCTGTTGTTATTTGCATTCGGTATCACTTATCAACAGTATAGTTTTGCTAAAAACAACAAAGAGGCCATTGTTTTTGCAGAAGAAACCGAAGTTAGAAATGCACCAACCTTAAATTCAGATGAAGTTTTTACGCTACACGAAGGCACTAAAGTTATTGTTTTAGATACCATAGACGACTGGAAAAAAATTAAAATTGCTGATGGTAAATTAGGTTGGATTATTGCATCAGAAATAAGGTTGATAGATACCTTTTAGTGTTGTTGTGTTTCTAAAAATCCGTTAATATCAAGTCTATATGCTATTTGTTTAGCTTTAACTACACCACGTCATATATAAAAATATATTATAATTAATATTTAATATATAAATAAAAACTAATACTGTTTTTCATCTAACTTTGTTTTGCGTAATACGTTTAACAACAAAGATTTAAATAAGATGAATAGAAACAAACATAAAATTTTAGTACTTACAGATCTTAAAGACAATTGTAAAGACACTATTGCATATGCAATTATAGTAGCCAAAGAAATTAATGGTGCAGTTGAGTTGTTTTGTGTAAAAAAACCTAATGAAATTATTACAACACACAGCCAACTTTCTGCCATCAGAAACCTTAATGATGAGTTTATAAAAACAACTCAAAAAGCTAAAAAGCTGGTAAGAAGTATAACCAAAGACAATTTTTTTCCGGTAAAAAACACCATTGTATTTGGCAATGTAAAAAATGAGATAGAACTTCATATTCAAACATCTAATCCAGATTTTATCATCTTAGGGCCAAAAAGAAAAAAGTTGTTTAACTTACATGGCGATAATCTTACCGAATTTATCGCAAAAAAATACAAAGATAAATTTGGCATCAGTAATTCAACAAGTATAGCAGAAATTTATGAAGCATTAAACAACAAGAATCAAAATCACTTATCAGCTTAAGTACTAGTAAAATAGTTTTTTAAATGTCAATAGTTTAGAAACAATTATGTTTTTAAATATTGACATTTTTGTGTAAGCGCAGTAATGTTTTAAGAATTTAAAAGAAAGAAGTTTTCATTTAAAATAGATTTGTTAACTTGGTTCTTTAGAATCAATCAAACAAATACACAAATGAAAAACTTTTTTTCTAATCTAAAAGGAGATGCTTTTGGTGGAATAACTGCGGGTATTGTAGCATTGCCATTGGCTTTGGCCTTTGGGGTTTCTTCTGGTTTAGGACCAACAGCAGGTTTGTATGGTGCTATTTTTATAAGCTTTTTTGCGGCTCTTTTTGGAGGCACAAATACACAAATTTCGGGTCCTACAGCACCCATGACTGCTGTTAGTATGGTAATTATTGCAGGAATTGTAGCTGCCAATGATGGTGATGTGTCTAAAGCATTACCTGCTATTTTAACTGTTTTCTTACTGGCTGGTTTGTTTCAAGTTGGGCTAGGTTTTTTAGGTTTGGGTAAATACATTCGTTATATACCTTATCCTGTAGTTTCTGGTTTTATGACGGCTATTGGAGTTATAATTTTACTAACTCAGGTACTACCATCTTTGGGTTATTACCCAAAAGAAGACACAGCATTTGTTGCAAAATTTAAAGCACAAGCAGAAGAAGTAATTTTAGAAAATATTTTAAAAGAAGAAGCCGGAGAAGGTATTTTAGTTTTAGAAGATTTTAGAGAAACGATAAGTAGAGCAGAAAATATTACTGCTACAGATATAGAGAGAGAAGCACAAACGTTAGCTGCTAAAAATGCTTCTGGTACTATAGGTGCAATTCGTGTGTTTTCAAGAGCTATTACAAATATCAATTGGTTAGAACTCATTTTGGCATTAGGTACTATTTTTATCATTTATGGTTTTAAACGAATAACTACAGCCATACCAAGTACCTTAGTGGCATTAATTGTAATGTCTGGTATTGCAGTGGGCTTTGGCCTGAATTATAGAACCATTCAAGAGATACCTGGTGGTATACCAATACCTAAATGGGAAATTATTACAGAGTTTAGTTTTACAAGTATAACACCTTATATTTTTACAGCATTAACACTATCACTTTTGGGCGCCATAGATTCGCTATTAACAAGTGTTGTTGCAGATAATATGACTAAAACCAAACACAAACCCAATAAAGAATTGGTAGGGCAAGGAATTGGTAATAGTATTGCTGCTGTTTTTGGTGGAATTCCTGGAGCTGGTGCCACCATACGAACAGTTGTAAATATTAATGCAGGTGGAAAAACAAAACTTTCAGGAATGATAGCTGGCGTAATGTTGCTGATCATTATGCTTTTATTAGGACCTGTGGCTTCTAAAATACCAGCAGCTGTTTTAGCTGGTATTTTAATAACAGTAGGTATTGGGGTTATGGATTATAAGGGCTTAAAAGCAATACCTCATTTGCCAAAAGATATTAAACTTGGTTTTGTAAAAGTAAGTTCAGAGGTGTTAATAATGCTTGTAGTTTTATTATTATCTACTTTTTGGGATTTAATTTATGCAGTAGGTATAGGTTTGGTTATTGCATCACTTATGTTTATGAAAAAAATCGGAGACATTACTGGTAAAAGAAGTTTGGTAAAAGCTATTGATGAAAAATCTTGGCCAGATGAAATCAGTTTTCCGAAAGAATTACAAGAAGAGGTATTTATAAAACATATTAAAGGACCCTTGTTTTTTGGATCTACAAGTGATTTTCAACAGTTGGCAATGCAAATCCCAGATACAGCATCAACCATTATAATGCGACTGGTTAGAACGCATTATATGGATCAATCTGGTTTATATGCCATGGAAGATCTGTTGTTAGATTTAAAAAATAAAAATGTAGAAGTTTTATTTGTAGGCTTACAAGAACAACCTAAATACATGATGGAAAGAATCGGCATTATTCCAAATTTTATTCCAAGAGAACACATCTTTAAACGTTTTGATGATTGCATTGAATGGATCAACAAAAATGTAGAAGACAAATATTAATACGCCTTATGAAAAATACATATTATCATCAATTACTACAAAATAATAAAGATTGGGCTGCAGAGATGCATCAAAAAGACCAAAACTATTTCAAGATTCTTGCAGAAAAACAGAAACCACCCGTTTTGTGGATTGGATGTGCAGATAGTAGAGTGCCAGCCAATCAAATAACAGGTACTTTACCAGGTGAAATTTTTGTGCATAGAAATATTGCAAATATGGTGGTGCATACAGATATGAATATGCTTAGCGTACTAGACTATGCTGTGAATTCTTTACAGGTAAAACATATTATAGTTTGCGGACATTATGGTTGTGGTGGTGTGCAAGCTGCCATGCAAAATAAATCTTTAGGTTTAATTAATAAATGGATAAGGAATATTAAAGAGGTATATAAAGATAATTATACCGAGTTAAAAAAGATAAAAGACGATCAAAAACGTTTTGATAGATTGGTAGAACTAAATGTAATTGCTCAAGTATATGATTTGGCAAAAACTTCAATAGTGCAACAAGCTTGGCAAGACGATACAGGTTTAGAAATTCATGGTTGGGTCTATGGCCTTAAAGATGGTGTTATTAAAGATTTACGAGTTTCTATGGATAGTGCAGCACATTTAGACGACATTTTTACGCTAGATTTAGATTAATTAACAACTCATAAAAATTTAAAAACCATCAAAACACGATTTGTTTTGATGGTTTTTTATATCAGAATTAATTTAAAATAGTTGTACAATAGCGTAATAAATGGGCATACCTATTGTAATGTTAAAAGGAAAAGTAATCCCTAAAGCCATAGGGATATAAATACCAGCATCTGCTCTTGGTTCAGCCAATTTCATGGTAGCAGGCACAGCAATATAAGAAGCACCAGCTCCTAAAATGGCAAATAATAATCGATTTCCTGCGCTTTCTGTAATAAAACCACTTAAATAAGCCACTAACATTCCATTAAAAAGCGGAACGATAATTCCAAAAACAAATAAAAACAAACCATGTTTTTTAAACCCTTTTATCCTGCTTGCAGTAACCATTCCCATTTCTAATAAGAAAAGCGATAAAAATCCTTTAAAAATATCAGTAGTAAAAGGCTCAATTCCTCTGGCTTGGCTAGCATCTGCAACTAAACCAATCACTAAACTTCCTATTAACATTAACACACTACCCCCTGTAAAAGAATGGGCAACTAATTTTGGTATCGATTTATTTTTCTTACGTGTTTTATCAAAAAGTACAATCAAAAGTACACCTACAATTATTGCAGGAGATTCCATAATGGCCATAATAGCCACCATATGTCCGCCAAATGTTACCCCTTGATTTTCTAAAAAAGAAACCGCAGTTACAAAAGTTACAGCACTTACAGAGCCGTAAGCAGCAGCAATGGCGCCTGCATTGGGTACACCCACTTTTCTTTTTAAAACTAAAAATGTATAAATAGGTACTAAAGATGATAAGAGAATTGCAAAAATAATTGAATACAAAATTTCGCTATCAAATTCGCTATGAGACAGTTCTTGACCACCTTTAAAACCAATTGCAAATAAAAGGTATAAAGAAATAAATTTAGAGGATGATTCAGGAATTTTTAAATCGCTTTTAACAGCGGTAGCTATAATTCCTAAAACAAAAAATAATAAAACAGGGTTTGTTAAATTACTGATTAAAACGTCTACGTTCATTGTTTAGTTTGTTTTGATACTGCAAAGCTATACCTATTATTCATATATTTTTATTTAATTTTATTATGTAAAACATAAAAATAGTTTATGAATTAAAAGCCGCACAAACAAACATAACAGTATGTGTTTTGTAAATAAAAGCTGTAAAATATAAAAGAGAAAAATTTATTTAATAAACTTTAAAGAAGGATTATCTTCATTCATAATTGCAGGAAATAATGTGGGTACAATAATTCTCACAGAATTGTACAATACAGACTCGTTCAAGGTTTTTTCACTTACAAAAGGAATGGTTTTATTAAATTTATCAAAAAAAAGAAAAATAACGCTTAGAATTATTGCCGATTTTAAGACTGCAAAAACACCCCCTAAAATTTTATTTAAAAAACCAAGAGAAGAGATATCAGCCAATTTTGTTAAAACTTTTCCAATAAAAATAATAAAAAGTACAACAGCTAAAAAAGTTACTGCAAAAGCTACTATTTTATTTGTTTGATGCGACCATTTTAAGACAGAATCATTTAAAAAGTACTCTACATAATACGAAAAATGAATGGCACAAAAAACACCAGCAACAATGGCAATTAACGAAGCTACTTCAGCAAAAAGCCCTTTCATAAAACCCCTTACAGCCGCAAAAAGTAAAATAACAGCAATAATGATGTCTAAAACATTCATTTTAATAATTTCTGTAAATCTACATCTTATTTTTACAATTTAAAAATACACATTGTATCTTTGCGTTTTTAAATATTTTTGATGGAAAAAGTAAGTAACTTAAAAGAAAAATGGGAGGTTTTGGTGAGTAAATTAACCAATGATTTTTCTGAAGGTGATGCATTAAATGTAGATGGAATTATCTATTTAATTGGCGTACAAGAATTAGGGCAAGGATATAGAATGTTTAAAAAAGACGAAAAAATGAACTTGATGCATATTGCCATTTGTAAACTCTTAGAACCTTATGGTTATTATGAGTTCGATTTTTTTGATGATGATGGCTGGCCACATTACAAAACACTTACAGAATTACCCAACTTAAAACCTGGCGAACAAACTGTGTTAATGAAAGAGGCAATTGTTTCTTATTTTGAAGCCTTAAATTATTTTGAGTAAAATTTTGATATTAAAAACCAATAACTTTAAAAACCAGAAAGGTTTTGATTATTAAGTTATTGATTATATGGTTTTTATTTGGTGGTAAGTAATATTAAATTATGTATCATTGTTGATGATATTTTTGGTAAATATAGTTTTAGATAAGTCTCTAATTTCTCTTTAGTACCAGAAATAGGTACTTCTTAATTTCCTTTTTAATGAGATAAAATTAGTTTAGGGTTTAAATTTGATAATTCAAGAGTCAAAGCTTTTCTAATTCCTAAAAAAGCACCAAATATTCATATAATTTAATCAGAAAAGCGAGTAATTTCTTAATTTAACGAAACAATATATTCGGTTTAATACATAAGTAGTATTTTTGGTACGCTTCTTGAAAAGAAAATAAAAACAAAACTGACAAAAAATGACTAAAAAGTTACTATCACTATTTCTTTTAATTACCTCAATTTCTTACGGGCAATACACTATAAGAGGCGCTATGAGTCCGCAAATAAAAACAGATTGGGTAATTTTATACAGATTAGAAGGTACAAAACAAGTTTTTGTACAAAACACTACAATACAAACAGATTCTATTAATATTAGCGGTATTAAACGAGCTGTAAGCAGTTTTGAGATACAATTACCTGCTTCAGCCAAACCAGGAGCATACAGAGCCACCTATAAATTAGAAGAAGCTGGTTTTGTAGATTTTTTCTTTAATAAAGAAAATGTTTCATTTATTTTTAATCCAGAGTATCCTCAGCAATCTATTGCATTTTTAGCATCATCAGAAAATAAGATGTATGCAAAGTATATGTCAGATGTTTCTGAAGCGCAACAAACATTAGATTCTATTCAGGTGGCTGTTTTAAAAAATCCGTCTTTAGAGGTAACAAAAGCCTATAACACTGCGTTGAAAAAGGTAGATTCAGTACAAACCATTTACGCTAAAATAACTGAAGGAAAATATATTGCACCATTTGTAAAAGCAAGTTCTAGAAACAATCCGCGTAAGTTATTTACATCTGTCAATGCATATTTAGATAATATTACCAATACCTATTTTGATAGATTAGATTTTTCTAATCAAACATTAGTAAATTCATCATTTTTAACCAATCGAATATTAGATTATATTTTTTATATCAATTATGCTGAAGATGAAATAGAGCAAAATGAATT
The DNA here is from genome assembly GCF_054584775.1 of Polaribacter litoreus. NCBI lineage: Bacteria > Pseudomonadati > Bacteroidota > Flavobacteriia > Flavobacteriales > Flavobacteriaceae > Polaribacter > Polaribacter litoreus. The sequence goes on from NZ_JBTLRD010000017.1 coordinate 69,231, forward strand.
GCATAAAACATCTATTACAACCATACTTTCTAAAATTAAAGATACTAGCTATAAGAGAGATATTATTGAGTTTTTAATAGAACAATTTGAGGAATCTAAGAACTTAAAAATTATTGATTACCTATTTGAAAACCATTATAATAAATTGCCAAATTCTATACAAAACGAAAAATTTAAAGAAGAAAAACAAGCTTTATTTGCTGCAGAAATTGGCAGAATTGCTCCTGATTTTTCTTGGACAGAAAATGGCAAAAAATTTAAACTATCTACTTTAAACGATGCTGAAACTTATGTTTTGGTTTTTTGGAGTACAAGTTGCTCTCATTGTTTAAGAGAAATTCCTGAATTGTATACTTATATGAAAACCAAACCTAATCTAAAAGTAATTGCTTTTGCCTTAGAAAAAGACGCTTTTGTTTGGGAAAATTATCAAAAAAATAATTTAAGAGGTTGGCATAACGTTTTAGGTTTAAACAAATGGCAAAATGAAACTGCACAAACTTATCAGGTTTTTTCTACGCCTTCTTATTTTGTTTTAGATAAAAACAAAAAAATTATAGCAAAACCTAATGAAATTAACGATGTTAAAGCGTTTTTAAAAGACAAGTAATTGTGCTTTTTTAACTCACATTTTAATCAAATTAAAAATTTGTGATACTTTAAAAATCATTTATGCTCCTATAGTCTTATCCTTTAAAATATTTTTGAAGAAATAAAACTATAAAAATGAAACGTTTTTTCTTCATCTTATTTTTTCTGGCTGTACAACTTTCTACCTTTTCTCAAGAAACGGTTTTAAAAGAAGGAAACATACCTACAGACAGAACCAAAATCAACATCAATTTAAATTGGAAATTTTACAATGGCGATCCAAAAGGAGAACCGAACAAAAGCAATTACAATGACAAAAATTGGGAAGATGTTGCTTTGCCTCATACCACAAAATTAGTTTCTTATACTTTAGATAGCGTTCAAGAAACTTGGGTTCAAGAAAATTTTTTAAGAAATAATTCATGGTATAGAAAACAACTTTTTATCGATAAAAATGCTGCCTCTAAAAATGTGTATTTGCAATTCGAAGCTGTGCATAATGCAACAGAACTTTGGGTAAATGGTAAAAAAGTAGGTGCTTTTGAGGTAAATGGTTATGTGCCTTTTCATTTTGATATTACTAAATATGTAAAATTTGGCAAAGAAAACATTATCGCTGTAAAAGCAGATAATACATATAGAGATGACATTGCTCCTGATCCTCACAAAACAGATTATGTAAAATTTGGAGGCATTTATAGAGATGTATATTTAGTTACCACCAACAAATTACACGTAAATTACAATTGGGAAGATTACAATGCTGGTGTACACATTACAACACCAACTGTTAACGACAAAAACGGAACAGTTTCTATTAAAACAACTGTTAAAAATGATTTTAATTCAGCAGAAAACTGTAGAATAGAAACTTTAATTATTAATAATAATGGTGAAGTTTTAAAGAAATTAATTCAGCAGAAAAACATCTCTGCCAATAGCGCAAAAACCTTTTATCAAACAACAACAATAGAAGACGATTACAATCAATGGTCTCCAAACAATCCTTATTTATACAGAGTATATTCTGTTATTTATAAAGATGATGTTGCTGTAGATGTTGTAGAAAATACATTTGGTTTTAGAACTTTTAAATTGGTAAAAGGCAAAGGTTTGGTTTTAAACGGAAAACCAATCTTTTTAATTGGTGCAAACAGGCATCAAAGTTATCCAAATATTGGTGATGCTGTGCCAAATTCTTTTCATTATAATGAAGCCTTACAATTTAAAAAAGCAGGTTTTAATGCAGTTCGTTTATCACATTATACACAAGACGATTCTTTTATAAAAGCTTGTGATGAACTCGGAATTATTGTGTACGAAGAAGCTTCTACTTGGATTGATTGGGGTGATAAAAATTGGTTCGACAAATTAAATTTAGCCAGCAGACATATGATTCGTAATCACAGAAATCATCCTTCTATATTCTTTTGGGGAGCAGGAATTAATCATAGAGGTCCTGTGCCAAGCATGCAAGAAACTGTAAAAGAAGAAGATCCTTTTCGATTAACAGCTTCTGCTTCTAGCCCTTGGAATGGTGTAAAAAATGCAGGTGTATCAGACATTTACGCAACTATGGATTACAGAAGAACTGAATGGCCAGAAAACGATTTTACAATGGTTATGGAACATGGTAGTTCTCCAGATGCTGAAGTAAATCAATTTCATATTTCTAGATATAAGAGCAACGAAAATAACATAGCCGCTTTAACTTGGTTAGGTGCAGATTACAACCACTTACAACCCAATTTAGTAAATTGGCAATGGAAAAGAGATTTAATGACCACTTATGGCGTTTTTACTCCTTATCGTATTCCAAAACCAGTGTATTATTGGTATCAATCTGAATTGGTAAACAAATCTATTGTTCATATTGCTGATGAAACTGCTTCTAACAATGGTGTTGTTCGTGTTTTTAGCAATTGTCAAGAAATTTATTTGTATCATAATAACAAACTGATTGCGAAGCAAAAACCGGATAATAATGATGAAAAGAAATTTTTAAATCATCCTTCTTTTACGTTTAATCATGATTTTACAAACGGAAAATTAACAGCTGTTGGGTATACAAATGGAGAAAAAGTAGCCACACATTCTAGAACAAAACAAGGCAAACCAACTCAATTAAAATTGCATTTTAATATTGATAATCAGCCATTTTATGCTGGTGGTTCTGATTTAAGATTAGTACATGCAAGTATTTTAGATAAAAATGGCGAAGTTGTAACCACAGCAAAACACCAAGTTACTTTTTCAGTTTCTGGTAATGGAGCACTTTTAGAAAGAGAAAATGCGTATATAAATCCGGCTTTGTCTTATGATGGAATTGCATCCATTTACTTAAAAGGAACAAAAAATGCAGGGAAAATACAATTAACAGCTTCTGCTCCTGGTTTAAAAAGTGCAACAATCAGCATAAATACTGTGCCTTTTATTACTGATGAAATTGCTAAAAACAGCCAACCAATTTTCGATTATCCAATAGAAAGAATAGATATTGGTAAAGAAAATCAATTGGTACAATTCGATTGGGATTCTTGGGAAGGAACAGCCAATAAAGACTTAACCTATGCTTTAAAAAACTATGATGCTTCTATTGCAATTTCATCAAAAGAAACCATAAAATGGGATGGAGCCAATGGGATTTTAGGTGATTTAAGTTTTGTTTCTACGGATGGAATTATCACCGAAAAAGAAGGCATAAAACTCACTATTAAAAACCTTAAAAAAGGAAAATATAGCATAGAAACTTATCATCATAACAGAATGGCTAAAGCCAAATTAATCAATGCTTTTCAGATTACAAAAGTAGATGTAAATGGTAAAAAACAACGAACTTACAAACCTAGTGTTGGTTATTACGATCATAAATCTACAGGAGAAAGAAAACCCATTTCTGTAATTACTCATTTTGTTTCTGATGGTAAAAACCCTATAACTATTGAATTTAACAATGATGGTGAAACTAAAAATATGTGTTTAAACGGACTTATTATCAAACAAATAAAAGATGAAATCTAGAAACTATTTATCAATTGCATTTTTATCAATAGTAACATTTACTTCTTTTGCTCAAGAAATTAAAATTGAATATGTAAAATTGCAGAAAGGAGAAGCGAATCCTGTAAAAAATTTTGCTACTGTAATTAAGGCAGATGCCAAAGTAAAGCAAAACGACTTTATTGTAATTACACCAGAAGTTGAATTCCAAACTATAGAAGGTTTTGGTGGTGCTTTTAATGAAAATGGTGGAGAAGCTTTATTTTCTTTACCAAAAAAGGCACAAAAAGAAGTTTTACAGAATCTGTTTTCTGAAGAAAAATCGAACTTAACTTTTAACAGAACGCCTATTGGGCCAAGTGATTTTTCTATTGATGCTTATGATTATAGCATGACTCCAGATGATTACGAAATGAAACATTTTAGCATAGAAAGAGACAAAAAATACTTGTTGCCTTTTATTAAAGCTGCGTTGAGTGTAAATTCTGAAATGTTGTTGCAAGCTTCTCCTTGGAGCCCACCAGCTTGGATGAAAGTAAACAAAACCGTAGATAATAATAAGGCTTATGAAGGCAAAGAAAGCTTGTTAATTAATTCTCCAGAAATTCATACTGCTTATGCAAAATACTTGATAAACTACATAAAAGCTTATCAAAAAGAAGGAGTAACTATACACCGTTTTTGCTTACAAAATGAACCAGATACTTATGCACCTTTTCCTGGATGTTATATTCCTATGGATCAATATATAGACTTAGGTGTAAACTATGTAATTCCAAAATTTAGAGCAGAAAAACTGCCTACAGAAGTTTGGCTGGGTACGTTTAGAACCATAAACAGAGCAGACCATTACAAAACTTTAAGTAACCAAAGTGCAAGAAACAATTTTGCAGGTATTGGTTTTCAATATGCAAAAGAACCTTTTATTAGAGAAACTGCATTGTTAGCGCCAGAAATGAAAATAATGCACACAGAAGGTATTTGTTATAATGGTGCAAATTCTGAAGCACAAGCTAAAAAAAGATTGGCAGAAATTGCGAGTTACATCAACTCTGGAAGTACCAATTATTGCTATTGGAACATCATATTAAATGAAACTTCTAAAAGTGCTTGGAACTGGAAACAAAACTCGTTAATGGTAATCAACAGAAACACCAAAGAAATAATTTACACACCAGATTATAATGCCATTTATTTAGCGTCTAAAACTGTTAGAAAAGATGATGTTAGAATTGCACACCTGGCAAAAGACAAAATAATTTCTGTAAAAGATGCTGATGGAAATATCAAATTATTAATTCAGAATGAGGAGCTAAAAGAAAAATTTATCAGAATATTTTACAACAACAAAGAAATTAATTTAAAAGTGCCTGCAGATGCTTTATATGCAGTTACTTTAAGTGCAGAATAAAACAAATGAGCATTTAGAAATGCAAGAAAGCGTCTTCTAAATGCTCTATTTTTGTTTCTTTTTTATTGGTGATGATAGCAATAATATCAAAACGAACCTCAACATCTAAATCTCTTTCTACCACATAATTATCGATTGCAGAAATGAGTAATTTTATCTTTTTAGGATTCACAAACTCCTCAGGATTTCCAAAATAAGCAGAAGTTCTTGTTTTTACTTCGATAGCTGCAAGCGTATCTTTTTTTTGCGCAATAATATCTACTTCCGCTTTTAAATATCGATAGTTTTTTTCTAGGATTTGGTAATCGTTTTTCACTAAAAAATCGATGGCTAATTGCTCTCCTTTTTTACCAAGTTCATTGTGTTCTGCCATACAACGAAGTTAATAATTATAACATAAATTTTAGAAGCGTCAAAAAGAGTTTAATAGAATAATTATTGAACATTAAAATGTTGAGGTTTCCTTTGAACTTTTCATCCCGAACTTGTTTCAGGATCTAATTAAAATACGTGTTATTTAAAATGATTAAAATCAATACGTAAATCCAATAGACTTGCTCTCAGGATATCCCATTTCGTGAAAATTTTTAATTAAATTTGTTAAAAACAAACCATGCACCAAACTACAGTTATTTCTTTTTTTAAATACAAAGGCTTTAAAAACTGTTGGCAGGCTTTAGCAAGAATGGGAAGACCACCAATAACTGTTGATAAAATTGAAGGTTTAACTTTCTTTAAACCATTAGGAACTGGCAGTGGAAATGGATTTTCTATACAACCAGATTTTTCTACCTATGGTTTTGTAACTGTTTTTGAAACTGAATCACAAGCTGAAATTTTTGTAAAATCAGATGCAATGCAACAATATAAAAATACAGCTTGTGATTTTAGTATCGTATTTATGAAAACCATAAAAAGTCATGGAGAATGGAGCAAACAAAATCCGTTTAAAAGCAGTACAGCAATGGATAAAAACAAACCATTAGCCGTAATTACAAGGGCTACTATTAAACCAAAATTAGCACATAAATTTTGGAAATACGTGCCTTCTGTTTCCAAATCTATGGATAATTATAAAGAGTTGGTTTACTCTAAAGGAATTGGAGAATTCCCGCTATTAATGCAAGCTACATTCTCTATTTGGAGTTCTGCAGAGGCAATGATAAACTACGCTTATCAGAATCCAAAACATGCAGAAATGGTAAAAAAAACGAGAGAATTACAATGGTATTCAGAAGAATTGTTTGCGCGTTTTGAACCCTATAAAGTAGAAGGGAATTTAATTCCTGATTTTTTGTAGGCGGTGTTATTGCTACTTTCAAATCATTCGTAAATTAGAAGAATTATAAACTGCAAATACAATGAGTTTTTGGAAAAGACTATTTGAAAATAAAAAGGATAAACAAAAAACCAAATCTCACGTTGATAAATACCGAATTGAACTGGAGAAATCGAATCTAAAAACAATTGCTGATTTAGAAAACTTAGTAAAGCCATTTATAAAAAATGCCATTAAATTCAACGTTTTGCCTGCATCAAGACCACCAGAGAATTCACAACTAATTTCTCATTTTGGTGGACAACCTTATTTTGAAAACGATGAGTTATGGCCAAAAAGTAAAAAAGGAAACTATCTAGATTTTATTTTTCAAGTTTTTAATGCAGATGGCGCACAATTGCCAAATGATATAGAACTCATTCAATTTTATTATGATTGGGACGAATCTCCTTGGGATACTAAAGATGATGGATGGTTAGTAAAGATTTACAAAAAAGTTGAAAAAGATAATGTATTATCTATTAATAAACCTGAAAAGTTAGGAAGGTCTAAATTTTGTAAAATAAATTTTGATACAGTTAAATCTTTACCTGATTGGGAAGGAATAGAAATATTCAGTAATCATGCTTCTAAACTGTCTTGTATTTTAAATGAAGATGAACCTTGGCTAAGTTATCAAAAAACAGTAACAAAACTAATTGGTGAACAAGATTATCAAAGTCAACTTGGTGGTTATCCAAAATGGATTCAAGGAGAAGATACTCCTTTAGATAATAAAGGAAATAAATTACAACTGTTATTTCAAATAGATTCTGAAGAAAATGCTCAAATTATGTGGGGAGATACAGGTTTAATTTATGTTTTTTATGATGAAAAATCAGAAAGAGTAGAATTTGTTTTACAGTGCTACTAAATGAGAAAATTAATAGAAAAGGCAAGCAATTGTCAAAAAATACATTTAGAGGCACTAAAAAGTTAATCTACAAAAACAACTGAATACTTTTTATTGCTATTGTCAATAAATAATTGAACATTCTTCCCAAAAATCAACGCTCTGTTATCAGCTTCATGGCCAGCAGGAAAATTAAAAAACACAGGAATATCTTCTGGAATGGCATCTAAAATCAATTGCTCTATAGAACTTCCCCATTTTGTAGAATTCTTTTTAATCAGGCTCATATTGCCTACAATAACTGCGTTTACTTTGGTAAAATAACCTGCACGTTTTAAACTTTGCAACATTCTATCAATAGCATATTTATACTCGCCAATTTCTTCGATAAACAAAATTTTATTTTCAGTATTTAACTGACTTTCAGAACCCAACATCGATGTTAAAATAGCTAAATTACCTCCAATCAATTGACCTTTAATTGTTGATGTATGATGTGTTCTATTGTATTTTGAAGATGGAATAACATAAGCAATTTCATCACCAAAAAGTGCTTTTTTAAAAGACGAAATGGTTTTTATAATTTCTTCAGGTGTTGACTCTAAACTTGTTGCCATCATTGCATGTAAAGTGGCTACACCCAAATTATGAATGTGATTGTGAAATGCAGTAATATCAGAATAACCAATAATCCATTTTGGATGTTGTTTAAAAGTGGTGAAATCTAATTTATCTAAAATACGTACAGAACCATAACCACCTCTTGCAGCCCAAATTGCTTTAACATTTTTATTGTCTAAAGCCTCTTGAAAATCTTGACAACGTTCATCATCTGTAGCAGAAAAATGATGATTTTGGTTAAACATATTTTTACCCAAAACTACTTTTAAGCCCCAACTTTCTGCTAATTTTTTGGCTTGTAAAACCACAGCTTTTCGATTGGGTTTTAAAATGCCTGCAGGCGCTAGAATTACAATTGAATCTCCCTTTTTTAAATAAGGAGGAGTTACTAATTTTTCTTGAGCTTTAATTGATGAAAAACTCATCAGTACAAAAGCTATAATTTTTAATATTTTTTTCAAAATAAGTCTTGCTTCTTGTTTCTAATAATCTTACAATCTAATTCGTGTAAATGTATCAATTTTCAATGGTTTTTAAAACCTTGTTTTTCGTACTTTTGCAGTTCGAAATTAGTCTACAAAATAAAGAGATATAGGATGAGTACTCCAAAAAGATATACAATTACAGCAGCTTTACCTTACACAAATGGGCCAATTCATATTGGTCATTTAGCAGGTGTGTATGTGCCTGCAGATATTTATGCGCGTTATTTGCGTTTAACTGGTAAAGATGTTGCGTACATCTGTGGTTCTGATGAACATGGAGTGGCTATACCTATGCGTGCTAAAAAAGAAGGGGTTTCTCCTCAAGATATTATTGATAAATACCACACTATTATTAAAAAATCGTTTGCAGATTTTGGTATTTCTTTTGATAATTATTCTAGAACATCATCTAAAATTCATCATGAAACTGCTTCAGATTTTTTTACAAAAATGTATAATGATGGCGAGTTTGTAGAAGAAGTTACTGCACAATTGTATGATGAAGAGGCAAACCAATTTTTAGCAGACAGATTTGTTGTGGGTACTTGCCCAAAATGTGGATTTGAAGAAAGTTATGGGGACCAATGTGAAAACTGTGGAACAAGTCATAACGCAACAGATTTAATCAACCCAAAATCTGCAATTACTGGTAATGTACCCACTGTTAAAGAAACAAAACACTGGTTTTTACCTTTAGATAAACATGAAACTTTTTTACGTGAATGGGTTTTAGAAGGACATAAAAAAGACTGGAAATCGAATGTTTACGGACAAGTAAAAAGTTGGGTAGAAGATGGTTTAAGACCAAGAGCCGTAACTCGTGATTTAGATTGGGGAATTCCTGTACCAGTAGAAGGTGCAGAAGGAAAAGTGTTATATGTTTGGTTCGATGCGCCTATTGGATATATTTCATCTACCAAAGAATGGGCTGCAAGAGAAGGCAAAAACTGGGAAGATTATTGGAAAAAAGACGATACCAAATTGGTTCATTTTATTGGGAAAGACAATATTGTTTTTCACTGTATTATTTTTCCAAGTATGTTAAAAGCCCATGGAGATTATATTTTACCTGATAATGTTCCTGCAAACGAATTTTTAAATTTAGAAGGCAACAAATTATCAACTTCTAAAAACTGGGCAGTTTGGTTGCACGAATATTTAGAAGAGTTTCCAAATCAGCAAGATGTTTTACGTTATACTTTAACTGCAAACGCACCAGAAAGTAAAGACAACGATTTTACTTGGAAAGATTTTCAAACTAAAAATAACAGCGAATTGGTTGCTATTTTTGGTAATTTTATCAATAGAGTTGTGGTGTTAACCAACAAATATTACCAAGGAATTGTACCAGTTCCAAATGATTTTACAGAAGTAGATGAGGATGTTTTAGTTGCTGTTAAAGAGTTTCCGAATATTATTGGTAAATCTATAGAACGTTACAGATTTAGAGAAGCTAGCCAAGAATTAATGAATTTAGCAAGATTGGGAAACAAGTATTTAGCAGATGAAGAACCTTGGAAAGTAATAAAAGTTGACGAAGAACGTGTACAAACCATTATGTATGTTGCTTTGCAAATTGCAACTGCATTGGCTGTAATTTCTGAGCCATTTTTGCCTTTTACATCAACAAAGTTAAAAGGAATTTTAAACCTAGATGTCATTTCGAGCGAAGTCGAGAAATCTCTAACCTGGGAGGATATTACAGAAAAAGATATTTTATTGCCTGCAAATCACGAAATAAACAAAGCTGAGTTGTTGTTTTCTAAAATAGAAGAAAAAACAATTGATGCTCAGTTAGAAAAATTACAAGCTACAAAATTAGCCAACGAACAAGAAAACAAAGTAGTAGAGCCACAAAAAGAAACCATTGAATTTGATGATTTTACCAAATTAGACATCAGAATTGGTACTATTTTAGAAGCTGAAAAAGTTGCCAAAACTAAAAAGCTTTTAAAACTTAAGGTTGATGTTGGTATAGATACAAGAACCATTGTTTCTGGAATTGCAGAAAGCTTTGCACCAGAAGATATTATTGGTCAGCAAGTGTCTGTATTAGTGAATTTAGCTCCAAGAAAAATTAGAGGAGTAGAAAGTCAAGGAATGATTTTAATGACGGATACTCCTGATGGTAAATTGGCATTTGTGAAGCCAGAAAAGGCTGTTAAAAACGGGCAAGCAGTTAGTTAGAAAATAAATTTTTATACATTTTTGATGATGATTTTCTTGTATTAATTTTAGCAAGAAAATCATTGTGAAAATTGATTTTATATTTGTAATTAAAATTCTTTATGCTAAAAATAGCATATCATCCTATTTACAATCATCCTTTAAAAGAAGGGCATCGTTTTCCTATGGAAAAATACGATTTGCTACCCCAACAATTGTTGTACGAAGGAACTTGCAAACCCGAAAATTTTTTTGAACCTGAAATACCCAATAACAAGCACTTTTTTACAGTTCACGAACCTGAATATTTTTTTGATTTATTAAACATCACTCTAAATCAAAAAGCGGCTAGAAAAATCGGTTTTCCTTTATCTGAAGTACTCATAGAACGCGAAATGATAATTGCTGATGGTACTATGAAAGCTTCAGAATTTGCGTTACAACATGGAGTTGCTATGAATATTGCTGGAGGTACACATCATGCATTTTCTAACAGAGGCGAAGCGTTTTGCTTATTAAATGACCAAGCTATTGCTGCAAAATATTTGCAACATAAAGATTTGGTTGATAAAATTTTAATTGTTGATTTAGACGTTCATCAAGGAAATGGAACTGCAGAAATATTTAGAAATGATACTTCTGTTTTTACATTTTCTATGCACGGAAAAGGAAATTATCCTTTTGAAAAAGAAAAATCTAATTTAGATATTGCTTTAGAAAATGATACAAAAGATGATGTTTACTTATCCATTTTAAAAGACACTTTACCAAAACTCATCGCCCAAGAAAATCCAGATTTTATCTATTATTTATGTGGTGTAGATGTTATTGAAACTGATAAATTAGGCAAATTAAGTTTGACTTTACAAGGCTGCAAAGAAAGAGATCGTTTTGTGTTACAAACTTGTTTTGATGCTCAAGTTCCTGTGATGTGCTCTATGGGAGGTGGTTACTCTAAAGATATAAACATTATAGTAAATGCACATGCCAACACCTTTAGGCTAGCACAAGAAATTTATTTTTAAACTATCCAATTAAGGGTTTAAAAGAACAATAATCTCAGTTTATCGAAAAAGTAAAGGTAAAACAAAATTATCGGATACATTTGTACTCTAGCAAAGAAACAAACGGTCCCCACAATTTTTTTGATATAGAATTACCAAAATAGAATTGTTTTGGTAATTCTTTTCTTTTGATAAGAAACATTTTTTATTGCTATTGAGTTAATAGAAAAGCAAAATTTAATCTTAATTTGTAGTAAACAAATATATTATGAAAAAAATATTATTAGTATTCTTAACAGCTGCATTTGTTGCATGCGCATCTTCAAAAACTATAAAAACGAAACATAAAATTATCAAAGGCAATTGGACCTTAACCAACATTACCTATAGCAAAACAGGAGCTTATAACGTTACCTTTTTTAATGATACAACTAAAGATTGTTTAGAAGGTAGTTCATGGAAATTTGTACCCAATAACAATACTGGCGTTTATACTATAAACGATACAGATTGCAATCAAGGAGATAGAGATTTTGTTTTTGTGATACAAGAAGTAGATGCTGTTTCTGGATATTTCGATTTTATGTTAAAGCCAAAAAATAGTAATGGTAATACAGGTTATAGAATTGATTTAAAAGAGTTGACACCAACTACTATGCTTTGGAGACAAAAAGTGAACGTAAACGGAACTCCTTTTTTAATTAATATGAACTTTATAAAACAATAAATACAATGAAAAATTTAATAAAAAAAATAGGCGCAATTACTTTAGCTTTAACCATCATCTTTACTTTTATAAATTGTGAAGCCACAAAAAATGCAAATAATAAACAAAAAGGAACTGTTATTGGTGCTGCAGGAGGTGCACTTTTAGGGGCTATTATCGGTAATAATGTTGGTAATGGAAAAAATGGTAAACTGGGTGCAGTTATTGGTGGTGTTATTGGTGGTGGAGCAGGAGTTTTAATTGGAAAAAAGATGGATGAGCAAGCCAAGAAAATAGAAACTGAAATTCCTGGGGCAAAAGTAGAAAGGGTAGATAATTCTATTGTTGTTACTTTTGATGAAAATAGTGGTGTTTATTTTGATACTAATAAATCTAATATTAATACAAAATCTAAAACTACTTTAGATAAATTAGCCAAAGTATTTATGGATTTTCCTGATACAAAAATTGTAGTAGTAGGTCATACAGATAGCTCTGGAAGAGATGATTACAATATGCTTCTATCAGAAAAAAGAGCAAAATCGGTGACTAATTATTTAATTAGCGATGGTATTGCTAGCTCAAGATTTGAAACACTTTGGTATGGAGAAACTCAACCAAAATTTGATAATTCAACGGCTGAGGGAAGAGCAAAAAACAGACGCGTTAATGTAGCTATAGTGCCTAATGAAAAAATGCAACAAGAAGCACTAAAAGACGCAAAACAGTAAGTTTCTACAGATAATCAGTTTTAAATAAACTTAAAATTCTGATATCAAAAAAAAAAAATAGAGGCTGTTTTACAACTTAATTCTACCATTTTGGTACTAAACCAAAAAGTGTGTAAGTAAAGTTATTCTGAAATTTTTCTAGAGCAATATTTCAATTGCTCAATGAGGA
>NZ_JBTLRD010000018.1:0-81721 GCF_054584775.1 Polaribacter litoreus
GGTATAGAACATTTAAAGAAATATATGAAAACGAAACATTAACAAAAGCTTCTGTTGCTCTATATGCTTCTCAACCTGGAGTTAGTGTACACTTAAATGCACTAGAAGCTTATGTTGGTAAAAAACTTTTTGAACGCACTTCAAGAAAAATGATTCCAACAGAAGATGGAAAATTTTTATATGAATATATTATTGAATCTATAAAAAAACTTGAGATTGCTGAACAGCATTTTAAAAAAACAACACAAGAAAAAAAACCATCACTAAATGTAGGGATGTGTTCTGAAATGTTTCAATTGATTATTGAACCCGAAATTCCGAAATTAAACTTTGATTTAGTTGCCAGATTTGGAGCACACACAGATTTAATAAAAGACCTAAACAACGGTATTTTAGATTTAGTAATAACCCCTAAAAAACAGAACGAAAAAAAATCATTCGTTGAATATGTACCCTTTTCAAAAGAAAGAATTGTTTTAATAGCAGGAACTAAAACAAATATAACCCAAATACAAAATCACATTAAAACAAAAGATTTAGAACAATTAGAAAAAGAGTTGCTCCAAAATGTTTGGTACAGTTCATCTAATGAAATGGAACATTTTAGACGTTTTTGGTTTGAAAATTTTAATAAGAAACCTGCTTTCAAACCCAACTATATTTTACCAAATCTTACTTCTATTATTAGATGTTTAAACAATGGAAATGGACTCGCATTAGTTCCAGATTTTTTATGCCAAGAACAAATTTTAAGAAACCAAATAAACTTAGTTTGGGAGGGTGAAGTACAAACAGAAAATACTTTATATTTTGCATCAAGTACAGATTTGAAGTATAATAAGGAACTAGATACAATTAAGAATATTTTTAAAGCAAAAATGAAATAAAGGCTCAACTCAATAAAATTAATTGCTAGGACTGGTCTACTTATAAAAGTTTTATGGAATTTCTATTTGGATAATAGATGTTTTTTTGTGATTAAAGCGCTTAATTCTGTAATAGCACTACCAGTTAAAGGCTAAATTTTAAAGTGTTATGGCAGTCGTTTTTTTAGTTAAATTATTACGCAAAAGTTATATGCACAAAAGCATAAAAATGATATAATTTTTCCGTCTTTAATGCAATTTTTTTGGTTTTTAGACCTATTGCTAAGTTTTTATATGTTTTTAATGATGTCTTCATACTCAAAATAAAATAGCTCAAATTTCGACATGGTTTCTAGATAAAACTCATAACAATCTCGCCAAGTATTTTTATTATAAATACTAAATTTTTTGTCGAAAGTCACGTAAATTCTATGGATTGTTTTTCCATTTTGAAGCACGTAAGCGTTATCAAAAACAACACTAGGGAGTTCGTTTTCTAATAAGGACTTTAAAGAAAGTAGTTGATCGTAATAGAGCAAATTTGCTACTTCGTCATTTGTATCGATATCTAAACAAACCAAGGCTTTTTTTCTGTCTGCAACAAATTTAAAAGCAAGTCCTTTTATTTTAGTATTGTACAACAACCATTTTCTTGGAAAAGATTTTCCAAAACTTGTCCAAAACAACTTTCTTAAGGCAGCAGCCTCTTCTTTAGAGAACATTTTTAGTTTATAACATCAAATTAGTGTAGTTCAAATGTATAGTTTTTTTGTGTATTCTATATCAAATTTAAATCGCAATTTTAGAAAAAAAGTCAATACAACTACAAGTATTAAGAATGTTTTTATTGTAATTAGAACCTGCTTATAATCCGTATATTTGTTTTTTGTATTCTTTACAAATTTGCTTTTATAAATTTACATTTTATGTAAGCAGGTGAATATTTTTAACATCTATTAATAATAAAAAAAGCCGAATTAAATAACCAACAACTAAAAATGGCAATTGTAAAACCTTTTAAAGCAGTACGCCCAAGTAGAGATAAAGTGGCTTTGGTATCCTCAAAATCTTATGAGGCATATAGCCCTGCTGAATTGGGTGCAAAATTAGACTTTAATCCGTTTTCATTTTTACATGTAATACATCCTGGGTATAAATTCCATCAAGAGGTTAGAGGAGAAGAACGTTTTCAATTGGTACATCATCGCTATTTAGAATTTAAAGAAAAGAATATCTTTATTAAAGATGATATCCCCTCTTTTTATATTTACGAAAGAGTAAGTAATAACAGTGCAGTTTGCGGAATCATTGCAGCCACAAGTGTAGAAGATTATAAGAACAATAACATTAAAAAACACGAGGCAACTATTAGCGAAAGAGAACAGCTTTTCGAAAACTATTTAAAAGTAACTGGCTTTAATGCAGAACCCGTATTGTTAACTTTTCAAGATGATGAAACAATAGCTAAAATCATCAAAAAAGAAAAGGAAAAAAGACCAGAATACGAATTTTCTACAACCGATAAACAATTGCATAAACTTTGGTTGATTAAAGTGGAAAAGAGCATACACCAAATTTCAGATGCATTTCATAAAATAGAATCATTATATATTGCTGATGGCCACCATAGGTCTGCTTCTTCTGCATTATTGGCTAAAGATTTGGCATCAGAAAACCCAAATCATAATGGCCAGGAAGCGTACAATTTTTTTATGAGTTACCTTATACCTGAATCTGAATTAAAAATTTTAGCTTTTAATAGATTTATTAGAGATTTAAATGGTTTGTCTGTAAATGATTTTTTACAGCAATTAAGCACTGTTTTTAACATAGAAAATAAAGGACAACACATATATACACCTACTAAAAAACATCATTTTACTATGTATCTTCAAGGAGAATTTTATGCCTTATATTTAAGAAAAAATTCATACCATTTTACAGATGCTTTAAGTAAATTAGATGCAGAAATTTTATACAACACAGTGTTGCATCCAATTTTAGGTATAGATGATGTAACTAATAATGATAGGATTGCGTATTCGCATAACCAAACAAATGCTATTTCTATTAAAACAAAGGTAGATGAAGGGTTGTACAAAGTTGGTTTTGGTTTGTATCCTATAGGAATCCATGAAATGAAAGAAATTGCAGATGCAAATTTAAAAATGCCTCCAAAAACTACATATATTCAACCAAAATTAAGAAGCGGATTAACAATGTACGAATTTTGATGTTTTTAAAACATCAGTATAAACCTTTTTAAAATAGATAAGAATGATTAAAAAAAACTTAGAAAATATAAAATCAACTTTACCCGAAAATGTAACGTTAGTTGCTGTTTCTAAAACCAAACCTGTAGCAGATTTACAAGAAGCCTACAACGCAGGTCAGCGTATTTTTGGTGAAAATAAAATTCAGGAAATGGTTGACAAATATGATGCTTTACCTAAAGATATTCAATGGCATATGATTGGTCATTTACAAAGCAATAAGGTAAAATATATGGCACATTTTGTAGATTTAATTCATGGGGTTGATAAATTAAAAACCTTAAAGGTAATTAATAAAGAAGCAAAAAAACACGATAGAGTTATTTGCTGTTTGTTACAAGCAAAAATAGCGCAAGAAGACACCAAATTTGGGTTATCTTTTGATGCCATTACAACCATTTTAACTTCTGATGAACTTTCTGAACTAAATAATATTAAAATAGTTGGTTTAATGGGTATGGCTACATTTACTGATGATGAAACCCAATTAAAAGAGGAATTTACATCACTTAAAAATCTCTTTGAAGACTTAAAAACAAAGGTAAATACAGAAAATTGTGCGTTAAGCATTTTGTCTATGGGAATGAGTGGAGATTACCAAATAGCCATTGAAAACGGAAGTACAATGATAAGAGTTGGCAGCTCTATATTTGGTCATCGAAATTATAATCAGTAAATTTCGCAAAAAAATAAAGAAAAAGATATTGTACGCAATTTTAGATATTGAAACTACAGGAGGTAAATTTAATGAAGAGGGCATCACAGAGATAGCTATTTACAAATTTGACGGACACGAAGTTCTAGATCAATTTATATCATTAGTAAACCCAGAAAGAGAAATTCAAGAATTTGTTGTTAAACTTACAGGGATTAACAGTAAAATGCTTAGAAACGCTCCTAAATTTTACGAAGTAGCAAAACGTATTGTAGAAATTACAAAAGACTGTATATTAATAGCACACAATGCTGCTTTCGATTACCGTATTTTAAGAACAGAGTTTAATCGTTTAGGGTTTGATTTTCAAAGAAATACTTTATGCACGGTAGAATTAAGTCAGCAGTTAATGCCAAACCAACCCTCATACAGTTTAGGTAAATTAACCCGATCTTTAGGCATACCAATAACAGACAGACACAGAGCTTCTGGAGATGCTTTGGCAACCATACAGCTGTTTAAATTATTGTTAGAAAAAGATACCAAAAAAAATATCATTCAAAATTCTATCAAATATTTTGACAAACGATTAGAAAAAGAAAAACTAAAAAACTTAATAGAAGAAATACCCCGAGTTTTGGGCATTTTTTATGTACACGATGCGAATGGAAAGGTAATTTTTATAGGTAAAGGTAAAAATATCAATATAGAAATTAACAAACTGTTTTTAAAAACCACAAGGCGTGCAGTAAAAGTTCAAGATAGAGCTACTTCTGTTTCTTATAACAAAACTGGCAATGAGTTATTTACTCGCTTAAAATATTATATTGCTTTAGAAACCTTATCACCCAAATTTAACTTTAAGAAAAAATTTAAGTTAACAGACGATAATTTTAATCATGATAATTTTATCATCTTAGATAAGGGTAGAGAAGTAGAGGAAAATGCTGTAATTTTGATTGAAAATAACAACGTTACAAGTTTTGGATATACCAATTTGGCTTATCAAGAAAATAATATCGGCATTCTTAAATCGTTATTAACAACTGTATCTCAAAAAGAACTTGCTAAAACTATTGTAAAGAATTATTTAAATAAAAATAAGGTTCAAAAAATTATTCGATTTTAAATAAAAAAATTGTTTCCAAGTTTTTATAATGATATCGGTTTTATAATAAACGAGCTAAAATAAGGCAAGTGACTTTGGGTGAAATCATAAAAACAGACAACAAATCTTCAACAAATATTTATGTACAGGTGTTGAATTCGTAAAAGCCTTATTGTATATCGCGTTTTAAAATCTTACAAGATGTTGTTTGTTGAGTAGCTAAAAATATCAGCTATTTTTCATCAAATTATAAAAGCCTTTAAAAGTTTTATAAACAAATAATGATTACTTTAAATCGGAAACAATTTAAGCAAAAAAATAAACAAATAGCAACACGTATTGGTAGCAGGTGCATAATTATAGAACAAGTAGCACATAATTGTTTCTAAGCTTTTAGTTGACTATTGTAATTACAAAAATTAGCATTAATATACTATATTAGCCAAAAAATAAAAAAGGGATTCATGTTTTGGTATCATCCAGATTTAGAGCGATTAGAAAATGAAGTAGAGTGTTTAGCGTATCTTCCTAAAATGATTTTTTATGGGAGTTCAACATTTACATTATGGCAAGAATTAGCAACTGTTTTTAGAGCTTACAACCCTGTTAATCTAGGTTTTGGAGGCTCTACTTTAGCGGCTTGTACTTGGTTTTTTGATCGTGTTTTTAAAAATATTAAAAACCCTGATTCTATTGTAATTTATGCAGGTGATAATGATTTAGGAGATGGAAGACACCCAGAAGAAGTTGTTTTGTTTTTAGAAAATTTGTTAGCTAAAATTAGAGCCAAATACGGAAACGTAAAGTGTACTTATATATCTATAAAGCCTAGTATTGCTCGCAAAAATTTGTTAGAAAGTATTCATTATACCAATACTTGTATTGAAACGTTAGTGCTTAAAGATCCTCATTTTTACTTTGTTGATATTTTTGAAACACTTTTGGATGAAAATGGTAATCCAGATCAAAAATACTATCAAGAAGATGGACTGCATTTTAATAGTGAGGGGTACAAGATGTTAATTAATGCGTTGAAAAAGAAAAAGGCAATTTTTCCAGAAAGAGTTTTAGAAAAAATTGAATTGGAATAATTGCTTTATAAAAATCTATGAAAAGAGAATATCACAAATGGTATAGTCCAAATCTTGAAAAAGAGATGGAGATTTTGGTCTATGGTGATTCTGGAGCAAAAGTATTGTTTTTTCCACCCAGAATGGGGCGTTTTTACGATTACGAAAACTGGAAAGTAATTAAAGCTTTAGAAGAAAAAATAACTAACGGATATCTACAAATTTTTTGTGTTGATAGTGTAGATTTAGAATCTTTCTATAACAGTTTTGTGCATCCTGGCTATAGAATTTATAGACACATTCAATACGAAAAATATGTGTTAGAAGAAGTATTGCCTTTAGCAAATAAAATTAATAGCAATACAAACGTTATCTCTACAGGATGTAGTTTAGGTGCTTACCATGCTGTAAATGTAGCCATGCGTCATCCTAATTTATTTTGTAAAGTTGTAGGTTTAAGTGGTCGTTATGATTTGACTAAATCTAAAGGATATTTTAAAGATTTGTTAAGTGGCTTTCATAACGATTTTGTGTATTTTAATATGCCCAATCAATATTTAAAAAATATTGATGATCCCATTTTAATTGAGCAAATTGATAAAATGGATATTATTTTAGTAATTGGTAAAGAAGATCCTTTTTTAGAAAGTAATTACATTTTATCAAGTATTTTACATGAAAAAGGTATTACGCACCAAGTTTACGAGTGGGACGAAAGAGCGCACAAAGCACGCTATTGGAGAAAAATGGTTCAAATTTATTTTTAGATTTTCAATCGTTAAAAATAAAAATGTACTCCTATTGCAGAACTAAAAGCATCTCCCATAGATACTTCTTTAGAGGTTATGGCATACCATAAATAAGACTCTACTGTACCCAATTCATAATAGAAATCGATTCCTTTAAAAATACTTTTAGCATCAAAGTCTTTATGAATTTTTACGCCCCCAAAAATAACAAAATGAATGGCATTAGATACATAATAACCTTTTGTAAACTGGCTAGGTAAGGTGGTAAATGTATTTGTTGTTGCATCATAAGTTGCAGTTAAACCAGCAATTGGAGATATAAAATAGTTTTTTGATAATTCTTTAGTAAAAATAGGAAATGTATTTTTAATAGTAATTAAATGAGTAGACTTAGCCTCTGTAATAGCTTCAGGTATGTAACCATATAATAGCTCAGCAAACCAAACATTATCAAAAATTTCATATCCTACACCAGTAGATAATAGGCCTATGTTACCAGCAAATTGTAAAGAAGCATAATCAGGTACGTACCATGATTTCTTTTTTTCTGTAACTTCTTGAGCAAAAATGTTTGCAGAAAAAATGAATAAAAAAATTAAAGTAGCTATGTGTTTCATTTTTTATAATTCTATCAACTCTATTGCAAAAGATTTTTCTCGAACCGTAACAATGCCGTAAGCTAATTCTTTGAGTGAAGGTATCGTTAAATAACTTACATCTCCTTTTTCATAATTGTAAGTATGCGTGTGGCCATGAATGGATAATGGCACATTGTTATTGGTCATAATATTTCTGTAAGTACTACCCATTTCGTCTGTAAATTGATCACCATTTGGAGGGATGTGTGCAATAACAAATACTTCATTAAAAGAATTATGATCTTTTAATTCTGATGATAACCAATCAAAATCAGGTGTTTTTTTACTCTCCCATACAATATCATCAAAAAGAATAAACTTATTATTATTAAATTGAAATGTGTAATTATAATCGCCAAACATTCTCGAATAAATTAAATTTCCGTTAGAATTATAATCGTGATTGCCAATAACCGTAAAATAGGGTTTTTTAAGATCTGCCATAATATCATAAAAAATCTCATATTCTTTTAAAAGTGCCTGTTCTGTAATATCGCCACCAAAAACAACAAATAGTATCTCGTCATTCGTATTAATATGGTCTACAACCGTTTTAAGATTATCGTAATAATAATGGCTGTCTGTTAGGAAAGCAAATTTAAAATCTTGAGAATTGACTTCAATATTTTTTAAGATCTCTAAATTTTTAGATGTTGTGTTTTTATGTTCTTCTTTAACATCAGCATCGTAAACAGTATATTCAAAAATAGTATCACAAGATATTATGAATACAATAATGAAAAGAAAAAAAAATACCTTGATAAATTTCATTTGAAAAAAAGTTTCAACTAATAATAAATGTAAAATTAAGTTGCAAAAATAGTTAAAAAGAAAGCAGTTGGATAATTTGAGAGTTAGTTTTTATGTAGAATTCTTTTAAATATAGCTTTACAAAACAAGTAGCTTGGCATTTTAGACATGATTGATAAATCATCAATAAAAGAAGTTTCGCCATCTAAAAATTGAAATATTTTTGCAATAGAATTTCTTTTAAATAACCTACTAAAAAGTGATGTACCCAATAGATTTTTTTCAGCCAAAATATCTAATAATAACAAATCATAAAACCAATACCTTGATACTTTGTGAAAATTTGTAAGTGGTTTGTTTTCTTTTAAATAAGATATTAATTCGGTAGTTTTTTTTATGGTATTTTTAAATGTAAAGCCTGTACTGGCTTTAGACCAGCCACCAGAAGTGCCAATGTGAATAATGTTTTTAGAATTTTTTTTCCAAAATTTATAAGATGTCATGGGTATAATACCATCTTCTTTTTCAATAATGGTATAATTTATAATCTTCTTTTTTTGTAAATAGTTTTTAATAGCATCTTCATAAACACTATACTGCAATAATTCTTCAGAAAAAAGTGTATACTCAAAAAGTGCAACCTTTTTGCTTAAAGGCAATACGTACATGAATCTTGTATTGTTTTTTTGAGGGATATTAAAATCCATAAAAGTTGCTGTAGTGTCATCAAAAGTATTTTCTTGCAACTCTACAAACCACCCTACAAAATGTTGTTTTAAAACAGGATATTTTGTTTGTTTTAAATATTGTGAATCAAATAAAATACTGTTCAATAATTTTTTAGTAGCATATTTAGATTTGTTTGTGGTAACTGTAGCAAAATTCTTTTCTTGATGAATTGCTTTTACATCAGACATTACAAAATCTATATGTTTTTTTGTGTCTAAAATTGACCATATTTTTTGATAAAACGTACTACTTCTTATCAACTTATAGGTATAAGGCGTTATCTTTTTTTTAAGGTGATACGTTTCGCTTTCAAAAAGTAT
This sequence comes from Polaribacter litoreus, assembly GCF_054584775.1. Taxonomy (NCBI): domain Bacteria; kingdom Pseudomonadati; phylum Bacteroidota; class Flavobacteriia; order Flavobacteriales; family Flavobacteriaceae; genus Polaribacter; species Polaribacter litoreus. Next base: position 9,159 of record NZ_JBTLRD010000018.1, read on the forward strand.
GGTGTTCCAAGAAGTTTGTAAAATATCGTCCCATTCGCCTTTTCCTTTTTCCCAATAACACCAAGTTCTGTCATTGCTGGTTTTTTTTTCTTTGTCGATAATTAAAATGTTTTTATCATCAAAAAAAGTATCCTTAGCCATTTTGTAAGCCATCATTAAACCAGAGGCACCAGCACCAAGTATTATGTAATCGTAGTTTTTCATCAAAAGAACAAAAAGGTAGAAAAGAAAATAAGAATAGCCATAAGTATGTGTATAGAAACTTTTTGATCTGTTTTTATGTGAAACCTATTGTAAAAAGCATGTGCAATGGCAGCAATTAAAAACCAGGCTACATAGTTTTTTATTGGCACAATACCGTTTTCAAATTCCCAAAAATCGAATCTTGGGGCTACAACCTCTATAATTAAATCTAACAACATCATAAATACCCCACCTAATAAAAATCGTAATATCTTGTTTTTGGTAATTTTTTGTGAAACATCTGCTGTAATAACGGTTAATACGCCCCAATTTACACAAATCATAATAGGTACACCACCAATTTTAAATCCTAAATTTTCTCCATATTCATAATTACCAAAAAACCAACCATAATTAACACCTAGAAACTCAGTGATAAACCCGATAAAAAAAGGGATAGAAAAAGCGATAAAAAAACGAGAATTAATGCCTTGTAAATTCCAAAGAATAGCAAAAAAATATACCAATAAATTTAACGGAGTTAAGCTTAAAAACCAATCTTGATATGATGATAAAATACCAAAAATACCAGAAATATTAAATAACCAAATGATAAATATGGTAATATATGCTTTGTATTTGGTTATCATTTATGATTGTTTACAATTAATTCTGATACAATTTTACCCGATAGTAAACACAAAGGAATTCCACCTCCTGGATGCACACTACCTCCACAAAAATAAAGGTTTTTAATAGTTTGACTAAAGTTTGGATGTCTTAAAAAAGCTGCAAATTTATTATTACTAGACGCGCCATACAAAGCACCTTGATGCGATTGTGTATTCGCTTCAATTTTTTTTGGATCTAGAATAGATTCGTAATTGATTAGTTGGTTAAAATCGACCTTTAGTATTCTAGACAGTTTATCGATAATATTCTTTTTAGTTCTTTGGATAATTTCATCCCAATCTTGGCCAGTGTTTGATGGTACGTTTACCATAACAAACCAGTTTTCAGAACCTTTAGGTGCATCATTTTCTTCTTCTTTTGATGATATGTTTACATAAATTGTAGGATCATTACAAACATTTTTATCATCAAAAATAACTTGAAACTCTTTTTTATAATCTTTAGAAAAAAAGATATTGTGCAAATCTAATTCTGGGAATTCTCTTTCAATTCCCCAATAAAATATTAATGCAGCACTAGATCTTGGTTGGTTTAGTATTTTTTCTGGTGCCTGTTGTTTTTTTAATAATTTGCGGTAAGTGGGCACAACATCAGCATTAGAAACTACAATATTAGAAAAATATGTTACACCTTTGGCTATAATACCTTTTGCTTTTTTATTATCAACTAAAATTTCATCAACCAAAGTATTAAATTGAAATTTTACTCCAATATCTTTGGCCAAGTTGTACATAGATGTGGTTATGGAATGCATGCCTCCTTTAGGAAAGTAGGTTCCAAAATATTGTTCTAAATGCGGAATCATAGACATAATTCCTGGGGTTTTATAGGGTGATGAACCATTATAGGTGGCAAATCGATCAAAAAGTTGCACTAATTTTTTATCCTTAAAAACAGCTTTGTTGTAGTTGTGTAAGGTTGTATTAATATCTAAACTGTTGATTCTAAAAATAGCATTAATCGTATCTTTAGATAAATAAGTACTTAACTTGTGCAAAGATTTTTCTAAAAATAAAGAAGCGGTTAAATCGTATTTTTTTTTACTTTTATTAAAATATTTGTGCAACTGAGCTTCATCTACATCAAAAGAATTTGTTGCATTTTTAGCAAATTGAAAAATATCTGCAGCAGCTGTAAAACGAGTGCCATCTTCATAAAAATATTCGCAAACAACTTCTTTTTTCTTGTATTCAAAGTAATCTTGAATGTTTTTGTTTGTGGCTTTGAATAAGTCTTCTAGAAATTGAGGCATGGTAAACAAAGAGGGCCCCATATCAAATCGGTATCCGTTTTCTGAAAAAGCGGTTAGTTTACCACCAAAATAAGTATTGGCATCAAAAACTGTGACTAAAAAACCTGCAGATTGTAAACGAATAGCAGCTGCTAAACCTGCAATACCAGCACCAACTACAATTACTTTCTTCTTTTGGTTATCCATTAATTAAAAAGTGTAGGTATACGTTTAAGCTTTTAAATTGGGTTTTCTAAAATATTTAAATGGTACGAAAAGCATACCAAAGCACTCACTTTCTTCTTTGCCCATGTTTTTATGATGAATTTTATGTGCTTTACGTAAACCTAGTAAGTACCTGTTTTTGGTGTGTTTAAACCATTTAAAGCGTTGATGAATGAGCACATCATGAACTAAAAAATAGGCTAGACCATAAAAAAGAATTCCGAAGCCAATTGCTGCTAACCAATAAAGTTGTTGTTCTAACCCAAAAAATATAGATAAAGAACTAGGTATAGCAAAAATTACAAAAAAAGCGTCGTTTTTTTCAAATACATGAGGATATCCAGGTTGATGATGATCTTCATGCAAAAACCACCCAAAACCATGCATAATGTATTTATGTGTACACCAAGTAACACCCTCCATTACAACAAACGTAGCTAATGTGATTAATGCAAAAATCATTTTTAAATAATATTTAGCTTGTATTTTACATAACTTCTTGCCAATAGATTAATTTTCATTGGGTCAGAAATTCGAATTCTAGTGTCCATAATTTTTTCTGATGGAACAGATTTTAGTTTTTTTAACAACCGTCTGTAATATCTATAAGCAGTATAAACCCCAAACTTGGCTTCAACAGGAAGTTTTAAAATTCCGTGATTGTAAGCAAAATCAAAATCATCCTCTATTTCGTCGATAATTACCTGTTTTGAATTTGCATCTAATTCGCCTAAATTGATATTTGGGAAGTAAGAACGATTTAATACCTCAAAATCGTCTTTTAAATCTCTTAAAAAATTTACTTTTTGAAATGCAGAACCCAAACGCATTGCAGCATCTTTTAATTCGTTGTATTTTTTATCATCACCATTTACAAAAACTTTTAAGCACATTAAACCAACAACATCTGCAGAGCCATAAATATATTCATCATATTCTTCTTTGGTCTGGTATTCTGTTTTGTGTAAATCTGCTTTCATACTTTTTAAGAACGCTTGTACCATTTCATCGGGAATATTATAGCGATTTACAGTTTGCTGAAACGAGTGTAATATTGGGTTTAAGCTGATGCCTTGTTCTTTTGCAATATAGTAATCTTTTTCAAAATTTGCCATTAAAACTTCTTTATCATACTCATGAAAAGTATCTACAATTTCATCTGCAAAACGAACAAATCCATAAATATTATAAATATCTGTTCTAATTTTTGGAGATAACATATTTACTGCCATTGAAAAAGATGTACTATACTCTTTGGTAACCAGTTTACTGCAATGATTAGAAACGTTATCAAATAGTGCTTTCATTGTTAGTGTTGTTTTTTAATGATTAATTCTGTTGCAATTTTTCCAGAAATTAAAGCTGGAGGCACACCAGGTCCAGGTACTGTTAATTGTCCTGTAAAATACAAATTATTTACTTTACTACTCTTTATTTTTGGTCTTAAAAAAGCAGTTTGTAACAAAGTGTTTGCCATACCATAAGCATTGCCTTTGTAAGAATTGTACTCTTCCTCGAAATCTTTTACACAAAAAGATCTTTTAAATAATACGTTTTCTTTTACTTTTTGATTGGTTAATGTTTCAAATCTATCCATAATTTTATGGAAATATTTTTCTCTAAGCTCAGGTGTATCTTTAATGCCAGGTGCTAATGGAATTAAGAAAAAACCAGCTTCTTTACCTTCAGGAGCAGATGTTTTATCTGTAATAGAAGTAAAATTTGCATAAAATAAAGGTTCTGAAGGCCATTTAGGGGTATCATAAATTTCTTTGGCATGTGCATCAAAATCTGAATCAAAAAATAATGTATGGTGACTTACATTTTTTATTTTTTTATCAAACCCAACGTAAAATAATAATGACGAAGGTGCAAATGTTTTTTTATCCCAATAGGATTCTGAATATTGTCTTAGATTTTTATCTAATAGTGTTTCTGTATGATGATAATCTGCACCACTCAAAACAAGATTTGTTTTTATTTCTTTTCCGTTTACAAGTAAACTTTTGACATTCTTATTATCATCAACAATAATTTTATCAACATTAGCATTTACTTCAAATTCAACGCCAAGACTTTTCGCTAAGCTTACCATTGCTTCAATTACCTGATACATTCCTCCTCTAGGATGCCATGTACCCAAGCCAAAATCGGCATAATTCATAAAATTATAAAAAGCTGGAGTGTTGCTTGGTTTGGCTCCTAAAAATAATACAGGAAATTCTAAAATTTGAATAAGTTTTTGGTTTTTAATATTTTTTCTAACCTGTTTTCTTATGGTAGAAAAAAACTGACTCACTCTTGCAATAGTGGTTGTAGTAACTAATTCTAATGGAGAAACTCCTGGTCTGTAAACCAAATCTTTAATAGCAGTATCGTAATTAGATTTTGCAGACGCTAAAAAGTTTTTTAAGTGTTTGCTACTTCCTTTTTCTTCTTTTTCAAAAAGATCATAAATTTCATCTAATTTGTCAGATATTTTAACGGAATCGTCTTTGCCAAAATATACCTCATAGCCAGGACTCAATTTATCTAAGGTGTAATAATCTGATGGTTTTTTACCAAAGTCTAAAAAAAAACGTTCAAAAACATCTGGCATCCAGTACCAAGAAGGACCCAAATCAAAAGTAAAACCATCTTTTTTAAATTGTCTGGCTCTACCTCCTAATGTATCATTTTTTTCGAGAACAGTTACTTTGTATCCTGCTTTCGAGAGATAACAGGAGGCTGACAGGGCAGAAAATCCTGATCCTATAATATAAATTTGATTGTGCATTGATTGATTTTTGTTTAACAAATATAAAAATTAATCAAACAAAAATATTGAATGATAATAAAATTTATAAGAGTTTTAACAAATCTGATACAGATTTGTATAATTTAATATTATCGTTTAAATCCATATCCTGAATTTTTTCAACTTTTCTACCAATAGCAATAAATTGATTGTCTGTACGCTCCATAACATCTGCTATTTCATTAAAATAGTCCTCAATTTTATCATCGTAAGGTTGTATGGTTAAAGAAGTTACAAAACAGATTTCACGTTCACTTTCTAAGAAATAACTCAAATTGTTTAGCGGTAAACTTTGTCCTAAGTAAATGGTGTGATTACCTCTTAATACCAATTCATAGTTCAAATACATTAAACCCAGTTCATGAATTTCATTTTCTGGTAAAAACAAAACATAAGTTTTATTTGTATTTGCAATGCTGTATTGGAGTTTTTCTGTATTAATCTGAATTTTTTGAGCAATTAAATTAGAAATAAAATGCTCGTGTGCAGGCAGTAATGTTTCTGTTTGCCATAATAAACCAATATGGTCTAAAAAAGGAATAAAGATATCTTTAAAAATTTCTCTAAACGTTTTTTTGTGTAAAAGTTTGTTATAAGTATTGTTAAATAAAATTTTATCAAATTGAAACATGGCTACTTTAAACGAATTTATAGCTTCGTCATTGGTAGCAATGCTAAATGCCAGCTCTCGAGATTTTGTGTTAATCATCTCTTCTGACATTGCTGCAATTTTAGAGATTTTAAAGTTGTTTTTGTTTAATAAAACAATGTTCAGAAGTTTCGTCAGGTTTTGGGGTGTATAATACCTAATATTTGTATCGGTTCTTTTAGGTTGTAACAAATTATAGCGTTTTTCCCAAATTCTGATAGTATGAGCTTTAATACCAGAAATATTTTCTAGGTCTCTTATCGTAAATTCTTGTTTTATATTGTTCAATTTATAGCTCTTTAAGTTGAACAAATTTAAGAAATTTATTTGATAATAAAATAAATTTATACAAAATTGTAACAAATGTTGTTATTTTAGTACTAATATATCAAACTAACTATTTACCAAGTGCAGAAAGATTTAGAGACTAAATTTTTATCGGACTTTGAAAAGAATCAAAATATAGCACATAAAATTTGTAGAGTATATACTACAAATAGAGAGGCACACAACGATTTATTTCAAGAAATAACCATTCAACTTTGGAAAAACTATCCAAAGTTTAGAGGAGATTCTAAATTTAGTACTTGGATGTACAGGGTTGCTTTAAATACCGCAATTTCGCTGTATCGTAAATCAACAAGAAGAGTTAAAACACAAGATATAAGTGATTTTGCTTACAAAATTAAATCTACTGATTATGATGATACTGAAGAGGTGCAACTAAAAGCCTTGTATAAAGCTATTCATAATTTAAGTGATATTGATAAGGCATTGATTTTTTTATATTTAGAAGATAAACCTTACAAAGAGATCTCCGAAACATTGGGGATAACCTCAGTAAATGCTAGAGTGAAAATGAATAGAGCAAAAGAGAAATTAAAAAACATACTAAACCCATAATTTATGGATGTATTAGAAAATTATAAAAAGGTTTGGGGAAACCAACCTGAAGAGAGCAGTAAATTTTCGGCTATTGAAATTTATAAAATGGCACATTCTAAATCTTCGTCTATTGTAAAATGGATTTTTATTATAGGTATTTTAGAATTTATTGTTTTAAATTCATTGTATTTTTTTATAGATATGGAGCAAGCTAATAAAGAATACGAAAAACTAGGCTTAGAAAACTTTGTATTTTATTCTCAAATAACAGCTTATGTAATATTATTTTATTTTTTATGGATGTTTTATCAAAATTATAAAAGAATTTCTACGGTTGATTCCACAAAAATATTGATGAAAAAAATTCTTAAAACTAGAAAAACAGTAAGAAATTATGTGTTATTTAATTTAAGTTATTTAGCATTAATTATGTTGGTAGTAACCGTGGTTACTATTAATAATGATTTTGATGATTTAAGCGGTAAACAAATTTTTATAATTATTGTATCAACATTAATAGCAACACTTTTATTTTTGTGCATTTTGTGGCTTTTTTATCAACTTATTTATGGTATTTTATTGAAGAAACTAAACAGAAACTATAAAGACCTAGCTAAATTAGATTCCTAATTTTTAGCTTAGCTATCCAAAAAAGTATTGTTTTTATTTGTTTTTGTTCGTGGTACATCATCAGAATTCTGATGTTTGAAACTATGTACAATTTGAAGGTAGTTTTACTTTAGGATATGGAATATTAAAAAAATATTTAGCTGACATCTTTTAAAACATGAACAAAATACCTGTTTTTTGAATTGGTATTGATGTTTTATATGATGATAAAAAAAGTGTTTTTGCACTGGCTGCTTCTACTAGCGTTCATTTTTATTTCTGATAATGTTTCAATTCTTTTAACAGTATTTCGTGCATATCATCAGTATAATTTAAATGAGTTACAATACGTATTTTTCCTTCTCCCATTGGTGTAAGTAAGATGTTTTTGGTTGCCATTTTGCGAATAAAGTTGTCTGCACCGATTTTATCATCTACATAAAAAATTAAAATGTTGGTTTCAGCAGGTTCTATTTTTGTTATAAAATTACAGTTTTGTAAAACCTCGGCAATTTCTTTTGCTTTTTTATGGTCTTCTGCCAAACGATTAACGTTATTGTCTATGGCGTAGTTGGCTGCAGCTGCTAAAAAACCAACTTGACGCATTCCGCCTCCTAATAATTTTCGAATTCTTAATGCATGTTTTATGTCTTTTTTAGTACCTAAAAGCATTGAGCCTATTGGCGCACCCAAACCTTTAGAAAAACAAATAGAAATTGTATCGAATAACTTGCCATATTGTTTTGGGTTTTCATTTTTTGCCACTAGAGCATTAAATAAACGCGCACCATCTAAATGAAATTTTAAATTATTTTTTTGAGTAACTTTTCTAATTTTTTGCAATTCTTCAAAATCCCAACAGGCTCCACCACCTTTGTTAGTTGTGTTTTCAATACAAACCATTTTAGTGTTAGGCAAATAGATTTGCGGTTGTACAGCAGCCATATCACTAATTTGTTGTGCTGTAAACATTCCTCTGTTTCCATCTACCAATTTACATGTAACACCAGAGTTAAATGCAACCCCACCACTTTCATAATTGTAAATATGCGCATATTTGTCGCAAATTACCAAATCGCCAGGTTGAGTTTGAATTTTTATTGCGGTTTGATTTGCCATGGTACCTGATGGAAAAAAAAGAGCATCTTCCATACCAAATAGATTTGCTACTTTTTGCTCTAACTCATTTACAGTAGGGTCCATTTTAAAAACATCATCCCCTACTTTTGCTTGCAGCATTGCTTTTAGCATTTGAGGGGTTGGTTTGGTAACTGTATCAGAAATTAAGTCTATGGTCATTACGTTGTGGTTTGTTTTTTAATTAAATTATTGTCCTCCTAAACGTAAAATGTTTTCATAATAAGCATCAGAATTAGGGTCAGAAGGATCCATTTTTCCATAACCAATTTTATAATATTTTAATGCTTTTTTATACATTTTTCCGGTTTCATAATATCTGCCAATATAATATTCACCTAAAGGCGATCTTGGAAAAAGTTTTAAAATCATTTTTCCGAAATCTCTTAATTTATCACCATTTTCCTTTTCTATAACGATGTTTTCAATAGCATAGATATCTTTTTCTCGGATGCCCAAATTGGTGCCGAACAAAAATTCAATCTCTAAATACTTGTTTTCTAGGTAAAAAATGGCGTCTTTTGGAGCTAAATCTTTAATGTTTTTTTCATATTCCTCTTTAGAAATTGCAGAGTAAATTTCAAAAATTTTAGTCATAGCTCTAGGTATTGCTTCAGCAATAGCAGAAATAGAACTTGCTGTATTAATTTCGTCATTTATAACATTAAAATTGTCTATACCAAGCCCCTTTAAGCCTTTTTGAACTCTACTTATTTTGGATTGCTTCTGGGGTGAAAACGATGAAGAGTTGTTAGTGTAAAAATAAAATGTATTATCTTCTCTGCCAAACTTACTTAAATTATACGATTGCAATTCACCGCCAATAAAGTCAGAAAAACTAGGGTTTATACAAATAAAAGAATTTATAAAAGCTGTGTTTTCTTTTAAAAAATGTGATACTAAATTTCCAGAGTATCCATGACCAACTAAAGAAATAAACGGAGACGTTCTGTAAGTACTTTCCATGTAAAAAATTACTTCATCCCTTAAAAATTCATAAAAATATCTGGCTTTGGCATTCAATTGCCCATTAGAACGGTTAAAACCAACATCATCACTTTTAGTTTTTTCCATAGAAATACCCACTATAATTTGTTTAGGCGCTTTATCTTTCTTCGCAAAAAGTTTAGCACTTCCCACATAAATGTCAAACAAATATTCTTCATCCAAAACAACTGCTAAAGGATAGTTTTTAATGCTGTCTTTTTCATATCCTTCAGGAATGTAAATTCTAAGTTTTCTCGTTGTTTCTAAAATTTCTGATTCTAAGTTTTTTTCTAGTATTTTTTGAGAAAACCCCAAAACAGAAAAAAGAAGAAATAATAATGTAAGTGTTTTCTTAATCATAAATTAGAATGTTTATTTTTGCTGTTGATGATTTTTGTTCTTTTTATGAACGTCCAAAATACAAAAATATGATACAACCTGAGTGGAAAACCGCGAAAGAATATGAAGATATTACCTACAAAAAATGCAATGGAGTTGCAAGAATAGCATTTAACAGGCCTAATGTTAGAAATGCTTTTAGACCAAAAACAACTTCAGAATTATACGATGCTTTTTACGATGCTGGTGAAGATGTAAATATTGGTGTTGTTTTATTGTCTGCAGAAGGGCCAAGTACTAAAGATGGTGTGTATTCTTTTTGTTCTGGAGGCGATCAAAAAGCAAGAGGTCACCAAGGTTATGTGGGTGATGATGGTTATCACAGATTAAATATTTTGGAAGTTCAACGTTTAATCAGATTTATGCCAAAAGCAGTTATTGCTGTGGTTCCTGGTTGGGCAGTTGGTGGTGGCCATAGTTTACATGTAGTTTGCGATCTAACTTTGGCATCTAAAGAACATGCTATTTTTAAACAAACTGATGCAGATGTAACTTCTTTTGATGGTGGTTATGGATCTGCATATTTGGCAAAAATGGTAGGTCAGAAAAAAGCAAGAGAAATCTTCTTTTTGGGTAGAAATTATTCTGCGCAAGAAGCCTATGAAATGGGAATGGTAAATGCTGTAATTCCTCATGATGAGTTAGAAGACACTGCTTATGAATGGGCACAAGAAATTTTAGCAAAAAGTCCGACTTCTATTAAAATGCTAAAATTTGCCATGAATTTAACTGATGATGGTATGGTTGGGCAGCAAGTTTTTGCAGGTGAAGCCACACGTTTAGCCTATATGACAGACGAAGCAAAAGAAGGTAGAGATGCGTTTTTAGAAAAACGTAAACCAAATTTTCCTAAAAAATGGATACCATAGTCAATTGTAAATTTTAGAATTATGAATTACGAATATTGAATTCGTAATTTAAAATTAATAATTCATAATTAAATAGAATGAAATCACAAGTAGTAACTTTTTTAATAAAATGTCCAGATCAAAAAGGATTGGTTGCAAAAATTACCAGTTTTTTTTATGAAAAGGGCTTCAATATTTTAAGTTGTCAGCAATATGTTAATTCAGTAGAAGACATGTATTTTATGCGTATTCGTTTAAATGCAGAAGGTACAAATATCTCTAAAGTGGAATTGGAAAGCAGTTTTTTAGAATTAGCAGCACCTTTACAATTCAATTGGTCTGTAAATTATGGCGATGAAAAGCAGAATGTGGCAATTATGGTGTCGCATACAAGTCATAATTTATACGATTTATTAGAGCGTTATAAAGAAGGCAGTTTAAATTGTAATGTAAAAATGATTATCAGTAATCATGATAAATTAAGACATATAGCAGAAATGTTTAATGTTCCCTATTATCACTTACCAGTAACAAAAGAGACTAAATCAGATCAAGAAGCACAAGTAAAAGAATTGTTAGAAGTAAATGATATTGATTTGGTGGTAATGGCAAGGTATATGCAGATTTTATCATCAGATTTTATCAATTATTATAAAGATAGAATCATTAATATTCATCATTCTTTTTTACCAGCTTTTCAAGGAGCAAATCCATACAAAAGAGCTTATGAAAGAGGAGTGAAGTTAATTGGAGCAACTGCACATTATGCTACAGAAGACTTAGATGAAGGACCAATAATTGAGCAAGATGTTAAACCAGTTACTCACGAAAGTACTACTCAGACTTTAAAAAGAATTGGGGCAGATATCGAAAAATTAGTTTTAGCAAGAGCAGTTAAATGCCATTTAAACAATCAAATTATTGTTTCCGGAAATAGAGCCATTGTTTTTCCAGAAGCTGGAGAGTAATAGCTCTTTTAATTTCCCCAAAGGGAAAAAAAGTAAAACGTAATAGTAATGTAAAAACTCAAATTTTACCCAGATTGGAGTTCCTTCTTTTTGGGAAGGCTAGGATGGGATTTTGTAATGAAAATAATCTGTATTGGGCGCAATTACGCAAAGCATATCGAAGAATTAGCAAACGAAAGACCAGAAAATCCTGTTGTTTTTTTAAAACCAGATTCTGCTATTTTACCACGAAAAAATCCGTTTTTTATACCTCCTTTTTCTGATGATATTCATTACGAAGTAGAGGTTTTAGTCAAAATAAATAAAGTTGGGAAACATATAGACCCAAAATTTGCTTACAAATATTATGATGAAATCGGATTAGGAATCGATTTTACAGCCAGAGATGTACAAGCAAAATGCAAAGCAAAAGGTTTGCCTTGGGAAAAAGCAAAAGCTTTTGATGGTAGTGCTGTAGTGGGTGAATTTTATCCAAAAGAAGAATTCGATTTAGAGAATTTAAAATTTCAATTGTACAAAAATGATGAGCTAGTACAAGATGGAAATACAAATGCAATGTTGTGGAAAACTGATGAATTAATCGCTTATGTATCTCAATACTTTACCTTAAAAAAAGGAGATATTATTTTTACAGGAACACCTGCAGGTGTAGGTAAAGTTGTAGAAAATGATAATTTAAAAGGGGTTATAGAAGGTAAAGAGGCGTTTCAAATTAGAGTGAAATAGTTATAACAAATAATTTCTATTCAATTGTTTTACAGTTAATGATCAATTTTTTAATTCAAATAATTATAGCTGTTTTATAGGTTGGAGCTATGTATATTTAGCAAAGAAATTTAAAAAAAGCAAAATCATTTATTTTTGTATCGGCTTTTTTATTTGTTTGATATTTAGAATTGGATATCTGTTTTTTTATGGAGTTATTACAGATTTTAAAGTAGATCAAGATTTAAATGATCATAAAAACTTGTCAATCGTATTAAGTATTATTGTTGCTTATGTTTTGTTTCGATTATTACGAAATACATTGCAGGATAATAATTCAGAGACTCCTAATATTAACGAAATAGGAAAAGAGTAAAAATAGTTTTATAACCTACATACATTAACTTTAAGCAAAGTTGTTAAATAATATAATGAAAGCAGAAATAATAACGATAGGAGATGAAATTTTAATTGGGCAAATTGTAGATACCAATTCGCAATTTATAGGGCAACAATTAAATAAAATCGGAGTTTCTGTATATCAGATTACATCTATTCAAGACGATCAGCAACATATTTTAAACGCTTTACAAGAAGCGCAAAATAGAGTAGATATTGTAATCATAACAGGGGGTTTAGGACCAACAAAAGACGACATCACCAAAAAAACAATTGCACAATTTTTTAATGATGATGAAATTGTAGAATATCCAGAGGTAATTGCACACATAAAGGAACTATTTAAAAAAATAAATCATCCTTTTAAAGAAGTGCAACGTTATCAAGCGCAATTGCCATCAAAAGCAACCTTGTTAATGAATCATTTTGGAACAGCACCAGGCATGTGGTTTTATGAAAACAAAACTGTGTTTGTTTCACTTCCAGGAGTACCTTATGAAATGAAAGGTTTAATCACAAATAAGGTGTTGCCTAAAATTCAAAAACAGTTTAAACTACCTTTCATCATCCATAAAACAATTATGACATATGGTCAAGGAGAAAGTACCATTGCAGAAATTATAGAAGATTTTGAAGACAGTTTGCCAAAGCATATCAAATTAGCCTATTTACCCTCTTTTGGTAGAGTTCGTTTGCGTTTGTCTGCTATAGGCGAAAACAAAATAAAATTAGAAAAAGAACTTAATGACAAAGTCGCTGAAGTTTACAAATTAATTCCGGATATTATCACAGGTTTAGATGATGATAGTTCTTTAGAAAAAAGAGTGGGCTTGTTGTTGCAACAAAATAATCAAACTATATGTACAGCAGAAAGTGTAACTGGTGGTAAAATTGCATCCAATTTAGTTTCAGTTGCAGGTTCATCTGGCTATTATAAAGGGAGTTTTGTAACGTATTCAGCAGCAACCAAGATCGATTTATTAGGTGTTTTGCCACAAACTATAGAAAAATACACAGTGGTAAGCAAAGAAGTTGCTTTAGAAATGGCTAAAGGAGCTAAAGAAAAGCTAAACACCAATTATGCAATTTCAGTTACTGGTAATGCAGGGCCAACAACAGATCATAATGACAAAAGTGTAGGTTTGGTATATATTGCAATTGTATCTGATAATAATGAGTTTGTGGGCGAATTTAATTTTGGTCAACCACGTGAAAAGGTTATTCATAGAACTGTAAGCAAAGCCTTAGAATTGCTTCAAAAAGAAATATTAAAAAATTAGTAAATTTCTTTTGTTCACTTTTAGATTTATTTGTAGATTTGCACCTCGTTTAGAGATAACACTATAAATACTGTAAGAAGATGTCTAGAGTTTGTGAATTAACAGGAAAAAAAGCAATGGTTGGAAACAATGTTTCTAAAGCTTTAAATAGAACTAAAAGAACATTCGACGCTAATTTAATGACAAAGCGTTTTTATATTCCAGAAGAAGATAAATGGATTACTTTAAAAGTATCTGCATCTGCGTTAAAGAATATTAACAAGAAAGGAATTTCTGCAGTTATTAAAGAAGCAAGAGCAAACGGATTTTTAACAAAATAATACAAGTTGCAGTTTACAGTTTTAGTTTTCAATTGTAAAACTTACAAACTTTTAAACGTTAAAACTTTTAAACTCGAATAGAGATGGCAAAAAAAGGAAACAGAGTTCAAGTAATCTTAGAGTGCACAGAGCACAAAGCTAGTGGTCAACCAGGTACTTCTAGATACATTACTACCAAGAACAAAAAGAACACTCCAGATAGAATGGAAATTAAAAAATTCAACCCTATCTTAAAGAAAATGACTGTTCACAAAGAAATTAAATAATACAACTGTCTAGAACTCAGAATAGAGCACATAGATATAAAACATTTATACAATGGCAAAAAAATCAGTAGCATCGTTACAAACAGGATCAAAAAGATTAAGTAAAGCAATCAAAATGGTTAAATCTCCAAAAACAGGAGCTTATATGTTTGTAGAAGCAATTATGGATCCATCTAAAGTAAACGACTTTTTAGCAAAAAAGTAATCACTTACTACACAATATTTTAAAGCTACATTCTTTTAGATTGTAGCTTTTTTTTTACCTTTACTTTTCTAAATCCAAAGATTTGGGCGTTACCTAAAGGTCGGGCTTTTCGCACTCGCTTTTTTTCTGGTTCCTGAATTTAATTCAGGAACCAGAAAAAAGAGCTCAAACAAATGCTTCAATCCCTAACGCAGCTTGTTTGCAAACGGATTTGTTTACCAGCCAATTTGTCAATATTGTAAGTTGGTATGGTTTTAGACAAGTAATAGTAGTAATAATCATTAACAACTCGAACAATGAGTTTTTTTAAAAAAATATTTTCGAAAGAAAAAAAAGAGACCTTAGATAAAGGGTTAGAAAAGACGAAAGAAAGCTTCTTTGGTAAATTATCAAAAGCAGTTGCAGGAAAATCAAAAGTAGATGATGATGTTTTAGATAACTTAGAAGAGGTATTAGTAGCTTCTGATGTTGGTGTAAATACAACCTTAAAAGTTATTGATAGAATAGAAGAACGTGTTGCCAGAGACAAGTACGTTGGTACAGACGAATTGAATAAAATTCTAAGAGAGGAAATTGCTGGACTTTTATCGGAAACCAATATTGGTAATGAAACTGAGTTTTCTATACCAGAAATTCCTGCTAAAGATGGAAAAAAAATGCCTTATGTATTGATGGTTGTTGGCGTAAATGGAGTAGGTAAAACCACAACTATTGGTAAGTTAGCGAGTCAATTTAAAAAACAAGGTTTAAAAGTAGTTTTAGGTGCAGCAGATACGTTTAGAGCTGCTGCTATAGATCAATTACAAGTTTGGGCAGACAGAACAGAGGTGCCAATTATCCGTCAAGAAATGGGTTCAGACCCTGCTTCTGTGGCTTACGATTCTTTAAAATCGGCAGTTTCTCAAGATGCAGATGTTGTAATTATTGATACAGCTGGTCGTTTGCATAATAAAGTCAATTTAATGAATGAGTTAACTAAGATAAAACGTGTAATGCAAAAAGTGGTAGACAATTCTCCTCATGATGTCTTATTAGTTTTAGATGGTTCTACAGGTCAAAATGCATTTGAGCAAGCCAAACAATTTACCAAAGCTACAGAAGTAACATCGTTAGCAGTTACCAAATTAGATGGTACAGCAAAAGGCGGAGTTGTAATTGGTATATCAGATCAATTTAAAATTCCTGTAAAATACATTGGAGTAGGAGAAGGTATAGACGACTTACAAGTATTCAATAAAGTAGAATTCGTAGATTCCTTTTTTAAATAAAAAATGAATCTGTAAAGAAACTAAAACTCCTTTTCTAATACAGAAAAGGAGTTTTTTGTTTTATTTGAAGTTAAAAATTATATTTTATGCTACTACCTCAACAACGAAAAATTTCCTTTTTTGTTGATGATAGGTTTATTGGAGTTTTCAGGTGGAATAAGAGTGATATTAAACCAATAATCATCAGCAGGAAGGAGATTTCCTTGATAAATACCATTCCAACCTTGGCTGTCTATAGGTACTTGTGCTACTAATTTTCCATATCTGTTAAAAATATTGATGCTAGAATTCGGGTAAAAGGTTTTATTAACTCCTTTTACAATCCAAGTATCGTTTCTTCCATCACCATTTGGGGTAAAGAATTTTGGAAACTGAATTACAGAAACCTCTAAAGTGGTATCAGGTGCACATCCGTTTTTATCGTTTACAATAATGGTGTAAATACCCCCTGTTAAATTCTCGAAAAGTGGTTCGTCTTGAAAACCAATCATGGGTATTCTTTCATTATCATCTTGATTAAAAACGGCAAATTGATAATCTCCAGGTCCTAAATCGTTGTTAATAGTATCTATAGCAATAGATATAAGATCTTGACTACCAATGTTGTTTGATTCATCTATAATGGTGATAAAACTTTGTGCTAAAGTGGCAATATTCGATTCCTTAATTTCAATAGTTTCTGTTCTTTCACAAAGCGTTCCATTGGTTGTGGTTGCAGTAACCGTATATTTTCCAGGAACAGTAATATCAATATGATCAATAGAAGCAGTATTAATCGGGTTTCCATTGGGCGCTTTCCATTGATAAGTATATACATCTCTTGGGTTTTCTATAGCAATATTTAAAGGCAAATCATTTAAACAAAGAATTTGAGGAGAGGTTACTTCAAAATCTGGTAAAGGATTTACAATTACTTCCAAAGAAGCATCGTCATTAATACAAAGCGTTTGCCTGTTTTGAATACGAACAAAAAAGCGTTCAGTAGGATTTGTGTTTTCGTAAGGCGAAGCTATGGCATTATCACCAGAAGAAGCATCAGCTTGAGATTTGTGAAAGGTAACTATAAAATCATTAGGGCTTTGAGAACTGCCTAAAATTTCAGGGATTTTACTGTCTAAATCTATATTTTGAATGATGCCATTTGAGTCATCACCATCAAGCGCATCATCACAATAAGCTAGATTAGTAGGTACAACAAAAGTAGGCTCAGGGTTTACAATAACATCAAAATTAGAAATACTGTTTACACATCCTGTTTCTGTATTTTCTATTCTGATGTAAATGGTTTCTCTATTTGGCGTTTGGTTAGAGTAAGGAGAAACTAAAGGATTATTGCCATTTTGAGCATCAGTAAAAGAACGATGGTAAGTAACAGCAAGAGTACTTGCGTCTTGATTTCCTAAAATACCAGAAGTTTGAGCAGCTAAATCAATAGACTGAGAAAAACCATTTCTAGCAGAACCATCAGTATTATCATCACAAACTTCAAGATCTTCAACAAAATTGGCAATGGGTACAGGATTAACTATTAAATTAAACGAAGTATGATCTGTAAAACAGCCAGTTGCATTGTTGGTAACACGCACAAAAATAGTTTGCAAATCGCGAGTTGTATTTGCGTAAGGAGATACTAAAGGGAAAGTACCAGCATTCGCATTAGCAGCAGAATCGTGATAAGTAACTGTAAAATCATCAGGATTTTGACCATTTAAAATGGCTAAAGTTTGCGAATCTAAATTGAAATTTTGAACAATTCCATTGCTGTTATCGCCATCAATAACATCATCACACAATTCCAAATCAGCAACTTTAGCAGCAGTAGGAACAGCATTTATTTGCAAGTAAAATTGGCCTAAACCTTGGCAATCATTGTTGATGGTACTTAATATTTTATAATAAATAGGAAATTGAATTCCGTTAGAAATATTAGTAACATCGTTTTTAGTAATATCATTTCTAAAATTGGTAATATCAATTTGATTCAAAGAGTTGTTTCTATCACTTTCATTTTCATAGAAGAAGACTTCGGTATTCATTGGTGGGTTGATGTTGTTGATAATGGCATCTTTATCCAAAGAAAAATTAGTGATATTGTCAGTATCAGAATTTGCATCAGTATCATTGCCCTGAGCGTCTAAAAAGTCGTCACAAACGGGTGGCTGAAGCTCATCATAAGTATTACGAACTGTTTGACCGACATTTATAGTAAGTTCAGTAAGATTGGAAGCACAATTAAATTCAGAAATTACTTTTACAAACACCCTTTCTGGGACATTAACTTGAATTGGATAATTGGTAGGATCTGTAATTAAGTTGGTGCCTGCCATATCTTCATAAAATTCAAATGTTACGTTTGGAGTTTCTGAAACGTTTTGCTGTGCTAAAGTTAAATTAACAGTTGTATTGGTATCTGTTACTTCTATACATTGATTTAATTCTGGATTTGCCTTTAAAATTGGTATAGGGTTTACAGTAAGCGTAATTGAGTTAGAGGTTTCTGTACAGGCATTGCCAGATCTATTTAAAATAACTCGATATTGATTGCTATTAAAATTTAATGATGTATTTGTGATTTGCAAACTGTTTGTTGTACTTCCACTATAAATAGCATCGTCAGAAATTGTATTCCAAGTTGTTCCATCTGTAGAAAGTTCCCACTGAAAAGTATCTGCTGTGGAATCTATAGTAATGGAATTTGTTTCATTTTCGCAAAAAGTAACATCCTCAAAAGGAGTGTTTAGTACAATTGGAGCGCTTGTAATATAGTTTACATTTGGGCTTGTATAGCCATCTAAATTGTTCATTACTTTTCCATTATCATCAACCGCAAAAGGAGTAGCGTCTAAAATACCATCGTTATTGGCATCTGTAAAGCCAGCTTCTTTTACATCAAAACAATTATCATTGTCTGCATCTAATTCAACGAAATCAAAATCGGTATCATTATCAGTATTTGCAATTGTGTAATTTAAAGAAAGTAATTTTGCATTTGGTGTAGATTCTAAATTGTCAACTAAACCATTAATTCCTACTAAACTATTTGCGTTGTCTACAATTCCATCAAAATCAGTATCTAAATTATGACCAGCTTCAGTGGAATCGAAAATACCATCGTTATCGGAGTCTAAATCTAAATAATTTAAAATACCATCGTTATCAGAGTCAACATTTAAAACACCATCAAACATATCATCTAAGCCATCTAAATTAGCATCAACACCAGAAAGAGAACTTGGTTGAGGAAAAGCTTCATGTACATCTGGAATACCATCGTTATCTGAATCTAAATCGAACATATTTTCAATACCATCGCCATCAGAATCTAAAGAAAAGCAAGTAAGTTGTATGTTACCTCTAAAATAAGAATCGGTCATTAAACCAATAGAATTATGTTCAAAAACAATTTCATTTATTTGATTAGCCACAAACTGAAACGTGCTTGAATTGCCCATAACACCAGCTTTATAAGTAAATCTAATTTCTGAAGCAGAAACAGTAGTTACCCCAGTTTCATATTCGCCATCAAAATTGGTGTCTACTAAAAGTTGATCATCTGGATCTATTAAAGTAATATTTTTATTATTAGGCAAAACTTTTAAAATAAAGAACTCTTGATTATCTATAGCAACATGGTTTTTAGCGGGATCTTGTTTTAAAATAAAGTTTACACTATTCGTAAATTTTAATTGATATTGAGCACTTGAGTTTGGGTTAGGGGATAGTATCGATTCAAAATTACCATTGATATCTCCTGTTATTGAGCTATTATTTTCTGTTTTAGTGTATGTACTTGAAATTATAGTTGAATTGGTAGAACCGTCTTGAAAGATGATTTCAGGATTATTAATATCCGTAATGTTAATTGCTGCATTTCCAATAGATTCATCACAGTTTAAAATACCATCATTATCTAAATCAACGTCTAAATTATCTATAATTAAATCGCCATCATAATCATCAGGACAAATACTTACAGGTACTTCAATAGACTCAAATGTAGCGCCAGTACAAATTATTTTACCAATTAATTTATACTTACCAGGCTCAGATTCAATAGGCTTGTAATTAGAATCGGAACTTCTAAACTCCCAATTTTGTGTATTTTCATTGAAGTATTGCCATTCGAAACTGTCAAATAAATCGGTGTTTGCGGCTTGTAAGGTAATGTTAGGAATACAATTACCAAGCGAAGTTATGGTTGTATCAAAATTAATTTCTGGAGCTGTTGGAAAACCTGAGTAAAAACTACCAGAGGTTGCAGCTCCGTTAACGTTAAAATACGCACAATACAACTCATCACTACTTTCTACGCTGATGTTTCCTGTAAGATTAGTGACTTTATAGGTTTCGTAATCAGGTATACCATCATTATTAATATCTATACTAAAAGGTCCAGAAGTAGAAAAATTAGCAATTGGTTCTGAGTTAATAGATACATTAGCATTTGCATTGGTTACTACTGTAATTCCACCCGTAAAAGTAATGTTTCCAATATTTTCTATAATTGGTATATTATCTACTTTTCCTCTACTTTCGCAACTTAAAGGAGGTACAAAAAACATACCTTGATTGGCTTCGCTTGAGCTGGCACCCACGCCTTGAAAAGCAAATACAGGTTTAGAGGTTTTTACAAACATATTGCCATTTGTGTCAAACTCATTACCTTCTATTAACAGATATTCTCCTTTATTAATTGTAGTTGTAGCTCCATTATTATTGATTTCCACTTCAGTTTCATCTTCATGAGCAACAATTAAAACATTTTCCCAACCATTTTCTCCATCACCTTTTACAAAAATATAATCAGTACCTACTTTATCTAATCCAACAATTTGATCTATTCCATAATCTCTACCTCCACCATTATGAAAGCTACCATTTGCAGAACCCGTATTTACAACCACAGGCTTATCTGAATTGATTAAAGCACCAATTAAACCATCTCTATTAATCACATTCTCGGCAGCATTTGTAGCTAAAATATAGCTTTCACCCTCGTTTAAATTTACAGAAAAAGGAAAGTTTCCTGTGTAGTTTTTAATTGATATTCCTGCAGGTAAATCATCAAAAGTAACCTGAGTGTTATCTTCGGATGCCATAACTGATATAAAATTAAGGTAATTACTTTGCGGATTTTGATTAGTATACATACCAGCTCTAAAGGTTGTGCCTAATGCAGATGAACCTTTACTTACTAATGCACCAGCTTGTGCACCACCTCCAGCCAAAGCACGAACGGACACATATATTACATCTGTAGCTTCAACAATATAACCTTTATTATTATGAACAATACTAGTTTGTCTAGAATCAACAAAAAGTTGACTATTACCATTTGCTATAAATAGTTCACGTGGATTATTTCTAGAAATAATTCCTGTGATATCGTTATTAGGTGAACCAATTTGCTTTATGGTATAGCTAACGTCTTTAAGGCTAGGGGTAGATATATAAAAGTAGTGATCTTCCGGATTGGCATTACCTTCCTCTGCATACGTTAAAGGTGGTATAAAGTGTTTTTTGCTTAATTGAGAATAACTATTGTCAATTTTTAGAAATACAAAAACGAAAAACAATACTGATAGCTTATATTTCAATGAATTATTATTTATAAAATTAATTTGCTAAAAATAATAAGAATTAAACGGAAAAAGGTCTATTCTTATTATAAGATTAGACCTTTATTTACAAAAAAAGTTTAAGTATTGTTAAAAAATTATAAATCTCTTTTTAAAAGTAGTTTATAGGATAGAAATATGAATAAAAATGTCCAAAAGCAAACAATTAAAATGTTTGATAAATCTACAGAATAACTTTTACTAAATGTTTCACCCATGGTATTTGCAGCTGATCTTACAGCACCTAATCTTGAAAAAGGTTCTTTGATAAGGTTGGCCATTGATTCTAGTGGTAAAAATTGCATAAACTGATCTACAGTTTTACTTGTGTGTTCATTTTCATTGAATTTCCAAAACAGAAAACCTCTTAACATATTTTCTAAAATAAGCCATACAAACATTGCTCCAACAGCAAAAGCAGAGCGTTTTACCAATATTCCTAAAAATAATCCAAAAGAGAAAAAACCAACTAGTTTTATAAAAAAAGCGAATAAATACTCTAAATCTGACACAATAATTGCAAATTCATTATAATCAGAGTAAAACAAGCCCAAAATCAACGAAACCACAAAAACAAATACTGTTGAAATGGCTGCAAAAGCAATAACCGTATAAAATTTAGATAAAATAAATTCCTTTTTACTTAAACCATCAATTAAATTTTGTTTTAAAGTTTTATAGCTATATTCATTAGACATCATAGATACGATTACTAACAATAAAAAGAACTTTAAAATAGCAGCAATATAGGTGTTAAAATGCCAGATATATGGAAAATTAAAGATACCAGCATCTGCCAAATGCAATTTAAAGCTACCAAATTCAAATTTTATGGCTGCAATTAATGCAATTGATGTTAATAACCCAAAGTATATGATCGATAATACTTTACTGGCGCTGTTGTATTTTAGTTTGTGGAATTCTATAGTAAGAAGTCTAAGCATGACTTTGTTTTTTTGGTTAGTTGTTGTTTGTTAAATCTAAAAATTGCTGCTCTAAACTAGGTTTACGTTTTACTAAGTGGCTTAAAACAAATCCTTTATCAAACAATTCTTTATTGATTTTTGTAGCTGATACATTTTGATTTAATGTTGCAATAATTGTTTCATGATTTTTATTGATCTTTAAAATAGCTGTATGATTTTTTAAAAACTCAATTAGTTCTTCTTCGTTTTCTTCAACTTTTAACTCTAATAAACCATGAGAGGCTGTCATTTCATCAACCCTACCAGCATATAATTTTACGCCTTTTCTTATGACAACTACATGACTACATACTTTTTCTACTTCATCTAACAAGTGAGAAGCTAAAAGAATTGTAGTGCCAGTTGCAGCAATTTTTTTAATGATTTGACGAATTTCATGAATTCCTTGCGGATCTAATCCATTTGTAGGTTCGTCTAATATTAAAATTTCAGGATCGTTTAACAAAGCAGATGCAATGGCTAAACGTTGCTTCATACCTAAAGAAAAAGTTTTAAATTTGCTATACCTTCTTTCAAAAAGATTTACTGTGGTTAGTTTTTCATCAATTTTTTCTGTAGAGATGCCCTTAATCTTGCAAATTAGCGATAGGTTTTGAATAGCAGTCATGTAAGGGTAAAAGTTAGGGCGCTCAATAATTGCACCTACTTTTTTTAAGGCTTCGTGCGTAGATAATTTTCCGTCAAACCAAGAAAACTCGCCAGAAGTTCTGTTTACCACGTTTAAAATTATTCCTAAAGTGGTAGATTTTCCACTGCCATTTGGGCCAAGAATACCGTAAACATTTCCTTTTTTAATATCAAAAGATAGGTTGTTTACAGCATGTACTGCTCCATATTTTTTGTCTAAATTTTTAAGCGATAAGATTGTTTCCAAAGAAATTGATTTAGTCAGTTATATGTGTATGACGACTAAAATACAATTTTGTTACTAGAAAATGTTGAATTGTTTAAAAGTGTAATTCTTTCGTTGTAAAAACGTATCACTAGCTAATTAAACAGATAAACGATTACACGGAAAAATTAATACTCATTAAAATCAAAATCATCAAAAATATCAAATTCATCATCAGCATCTTCATCGTTAAGATTATCTGCAATGAATTCTTTTTCAGGAGCTTCATCAGGAATTTTACCTACTTCTAGAATAGTTTTTGGTAAATCGCTTCTTTTTTCTGTTGATATCTCTATAACATCAACATAAAAAGTCCACATATTTAAAAAATCGTACACATAAATAAGTTTGTCATTTGGCTCAGGCAGTGTTTCTTTTAGAACGCAAGTTTGCATTGAAACTTCTTCACCAGCTTCAGCCATATTAAATAACGGAATTTCATCACCTTGATTCCATTCGTCATCAGTTCTGTAAAAAGATGCCATTTCTTGGCCTTCAAAACCAAATGTTTTAGCAATAGCATAATGCAAATTTTCTAAATTGATATTATCATCAACTAAAATGGTTCTAATTACATCTTCTTTGGTATCTAAAATAACACGTATTTTGTACATAGATTTCTTAAATATTGGATTGCAAAAATACAATAAATTATGCGTATTTTTACATAGATAAACTTCTTATAAATGGATATTGACAAAACGCTTTTTGCTTTAAATAATCTTAATAAAAATACATTGATGGAAACTTTACATATGGAGTTTGTTGATGTAGGTAAAGATTTTGTAACTGCTAAAATGCCAGTAAATTCTAGCGTTCATCAACCTTATGGACTTTTACATGGTGGTGCAACAGCTGCTTTAGCAGAAACTGTGGGCAGTTGTGCTTCTGCATTATTTGTAGATACTAAAATTAAAATAGTTAAAGGAATTGAGCTCAGTATCAATCATGTAAAAAGTAAGAAACAAGGCACAGTTTATGCTACTGCAAAACCCATTCATAAAGGGAGAACTACCCATTTATGGGAAATAAAAGTTGTTGATGAAAACGACCAGTTGATATCAATTTGTAAGCTAACCAACATTGTTTTAGATAAAAAATAGTGAATGAATATTTTTGATAAAATTGCCACTTCTTATAATTCAAAATTACCATTTGTTGTATATAGAAAACCAAAAAGAAATACTATTTCTGGTTTTTTTATGATGGATGATAGTTTGAATTTTAGTACAAATTTTTCTGAATCTGGTTTTGTGTTTGCACCTTTTGATGCTAATGAAAAAGCCATTTTGTTTGCTTCAGAAAAATCTGAGTTTCTTACTGAAAAGTTGGTTTTAGATAATTTAGAATTCGAAAATAATACCTTCAAAAATGATGAAACATCTAAACAAAGCCACATTTCAATTGTAAAAAAAACAATACAGAAAATTGTAAATAGCGATTTGAAAAAGGTGGTTATTTCAAGAAAAGAAACGGTTAATATTGTTGATTTCGATTTGTTAAAAATCTATAAAAAGCTTTTAAAAAGTTATCAAAATGCATTTGTTTCTGTTTGGTTTCATCCAAAAGTAGGTTTGTGGTTTGGTGCTACTCCAGAAACACTTTTACAAATGCAAAGTGCCAGTTTTAAAACCATGTCTTTAGCAGGAACCCAAGTGTATGAATCTAAAAAAGAAGTGGTTTGGAAAAGTAAAGAGTTAGAAGAGCAACAATTGGTAACAGATTTTATAGAAAATCAATTGGTAAATATTGCATCAAATTTAAAAATTGATAAAACTGAAACCATTAAAGCTGGAAGTTTATTGCATTTAAGAACAAAAGTAGAAGGTGTTTTAGATAAAAAATCGGATTTAAATGCTATAATTAGAGCTTTACACCCAACACCTGCGGTTTGTGGTTTACCAAGAAATAGCGCAAAAGAGTTTATTTTAGCAAACGAAAATTATAATAGAAGTTTTTATACTGGTTTTTTAGGTGAGCTAAATATCAATCAAAAATCATCGCTTTTTGTGAATTTACGATGTATGGAAATACATAATAATATTGCCTCAATTTATATTGGTGGTGGTATTACAAAAGATAGTGATGCCGAAAAAGAGTGGGAGGAGACTGTTTCTAAAAGTATAACTATGAAAAAAGTTTTATAAAGCTTAGTTCGATTATTTGTGTATTGATCACCAAAAACGTACGTTTTTCTGCAAGGTTTTAGGTGTCTTTTAGGTGTTTTTTAACTAATTTATGAATAGCTATAAGGTAAAAAAAAGACCTTGCAGCATTTTATAGTGTAATTTAACATAAATTCGATATATATTTTTAGGTTGATGCAGGTTGATTTTTTTTGAAAAACAGTCGATTATAATTTTGAATATTACTGAGGTAAAAAATAAATTTTATTAAAAGTACCTAGCGAAGCAAATGGCGTGACTGAGAAATCTCAAATTTAAATTCAAAGTTCTTCGTTTCAGCAGAAATTGCATTCGTCTTAAAGAATAAAAATTATGAAATACTAATAATCAGTGGTTCTTAAATCGAAATTACGTTAATTTACTTTTTAAATGTTCGCGATTATTTTTTAATCAAAATAAGGGTATAAAATAAAAACAGCAAGCTCATTTGAGTCTGCTGTTTTCGTAAAGTGTAAAATAAATTTGAATTAAGTCTGGTATTGTATTTTTAAATATTTCTATTTAAAAAGGGGTATACAAACAGTATTACACTGTTAAATATCGTCAAAAGAAACATCTGTAAAACTTTGTGCAGATTTAGTTTCTTCTTTTATTTCATCTTTTTTGTAATCTTTTTGATGACGCTCACTAATTACTTCGTCTCCTTTTTCGGCTACTATGTAATCTGTAGCTTTTTTTAACATTTCATGAAAATCTGAAAAATCTTCTTTATATAAGTAAATTTTATGTTTTTGATAATGAAAAGAACCATCATCATGGGTAAATTTCTTACTTTCTGTAACTGTTAAATAATAGTCGTTTGCTTTTGTTGCTCTAACATCAAAAAAATAGGTTCTTCTTCCAGCTCTTAATACTTGCGAAAAAATTTCTTCCTGTTCAACTCTCTCTGCCATAATCTTAATAATAGTAATTGTTGTTTGTTGTGCTTACAAATCTAACAAAATATTTTATGTAGCCACGTTAAACCTTAAATTTCTTTTTCTAAAAGTTGTTGTTCGTACAAGCTCTTATAATAACCTTCTTGATTTATAAGTTGATTATGAGTTCCTTGTTGTGCTATTTTACCATTATCTAGTACAATAATTTTGTCAGCATTTTTTGCTGATGATACTCTGTGACTTATAATAAAAGTAGTTTTGTCTTTAGATACACGCTCTAAATTAGATAGTATTTTTTCTTCAGTTTCTGTATCTACTGCAGATAGGCAATCGTCAAAAATTAAAATTTTAGGATTTTTAATAATGGCTCTTGCAATTGAAACACGTTGTTTTTGCCCTCCAGAAAGGGTTACACCTCGTTCTCCTAAAATGGTGTCGTATCCTTTAGCAAAATCAACAATATTATTGTGTACTACAGCGTTTTTTGCGGCTTCTATAATTTCATTTTTGGTTGCGTTTTCTTTTCCAAACTTAATGTTGTTTCCAATTGTCTCAGAAAATAAAAATGGATCTTGAGGAACAAAACCAATTTGACTTCTAATATCGTTTAAATTGGCTTCTTTTATGGGTTGATCATCTAATAAAATTTCACCTTCTGTGGTGTCATAAAGCCTAGAAATTAGTTCGATTATAGTAGATTTTCCTGCACCAGTTTTTCCTAAAATGGCAAAAGTTTCTCCAGGATTTACAGTAAAATTAATGTTTTTTAATGCCGTAATATTTGTGTCATCATAAGTAAAACTTACATTTTTAAAAGTAACTTTTCCAAAAATTTCTGTTGATGCTTTATTTGTGTTTTCTATTTCGGGTACTTCTTCTAAAAACTCATTAATTCTAGCTTGTGATGCTTCAGCTTGTTGCACCATAGAGGTTACCCAACCTACAACAGCTACTGGCCAAGTTAGTATATTAACATAGAGCATAAATTCTATAATAACCCCGGATTTTATTTCACCATTTATATATAAATTACCACCTACATAAATTACGATTAAATTACTAATCCCTATCAATAAAATCATTAAAGGAAAAAAAAGTGCATTTGCTTTATGTAAATTGATGTTTTTTTCTTTGCTTTGATCAGAAATTTCATCAAAATCTTTAATGATAGAAGTTTCAATTCCGTAAGATTTTACCACATTTATGCCTGATAAAAATTCTTGATTAAAAGTGGTTAATTTAGATAGATATTGTTGTACAATGGTACTTCTTTTATGTATCACCCTACTTAAAACAAATATAGATATTGATAAAAGCGGAAAAGGAATTAAGGTATACAATGTTAATTTTAAATCTACCTGAATCATTTGTGTAAAGCCAACAGCAAAAAGCACCAACATATTCATAGTATACATTACAGCTGGGCCAACATACATGCGTACTTTGTTAACATCTTCGCTAATTCTGTTCATTAAATCTCCAGTTCTATTTTGCTTATAAAAGTTGAGAGAAAGTTTTTGGTACTGTTGATATATTTCGTTTTTCAGATCAAATTCAATCAATCTAGAAGTTACAATAAGCGTTTGTCTCATTAAAAAGGTAAAGAACCCGCTTAATAAAGCAACTGCTACTATAATAAGTACATTTATAAGCAACTCATGTTTTACAACATTAACATCTGTAATGGTGTTATTTTGGTAATCTTCTACAACATTAAAAGATTGTTTAATAAGTTTGGGTACTTGTAAAGCTAAGAGTTTAGATAATATGGTAATTATTAAACCTATGATAATACGCCATTTGTATTTCGAAAAATATTTATTTAAGTATTGAAGTGCTTTCAAAGAAAAAATTTAGTAAAAATAAAGTACGAAGATACAAGTTTCAAAAAGATAATTTTTCTTAAAAAAGAATTAAAAAAGTACTATTAAGAAAATAAATTAATACTACTTTTGCAACGCAAAAATAAAAGCTTTTTAAGTTCTTTACAATGATTAACAGAAGACATATTCGAGTTAAAGTAATGCAATCTGTATATGCAATGCAGCAGTCTCATAATAATGATATTATTAGAGAAGAAAAATTTTTAAAACACAGCATTTTAAAAATGTTTGATTTGTATGTTTTAAACTTTCAATTAATAATTGAAGTACAAAAACTAGCCGCAAAGAAAATGGCATTGTCTAAAAAGAAAATACTTGCAACGCAGCAAGATTTAAAGCCTAACACCAAATTTATAGACAACAGAATCATCAACCTTATAGCAGAAAGTGTTAGTGTTGAGAGTTATGTAGAGTTGAATAAATTAAACCATTGGGAAGAAGATGATGAGTATGTAAAAATTATTTTTGATGAATTACAAAAAAGTAATTTGTACAAAAAATATTTAGATACTTTAGAAGATTCAGCAAAAGTAGATAAAGCTTTTGTTATCGATTTTTTCAAAGAAATAATTGCACCAAATGAAAAACTAGCAGATTATTACGAAGATAAAATGATTTCTTGGGTAGATGATATTCCGTTTGTAAATACTTGGGTAGTAAAAACATTAAGCAAATGCAAGCCCAATAAACCCTTTAATTTAGGTAGTTTGTATAAAGATGAAGATGATGAAGCTTTTGTTTCAAATTTATTTAAAAAAACCATTTTAAAGCATAAAACCTATGAAGAAGATATAACCGCTAAAACACCTAATTGGGAAACTGATAGAATAGCTGATATAGACATGATACTTATAAAAATGGCAATCTCAGAATTTTTAAATTTTCCATCAATTCCAGTAAGAGTCACTATTAACGAGTATATAGAAATTGCAAAAGATTACTCTACCTCAAAAAGTAGTTACTTTATAAACGGTGTTTTAGATAAAATTTCTAAAGAATTTTTAAAAGATAAAAGAATTGTTAAAATAGGTAGAGGTTTGTTGTAACATTCTACAGACTAACAATTATTTATTATTTTTACAAAAATAAATCTATTATTATGAGAAAACTAACTTATTTATTTGCCTTTTTACTAATTACAACTGCCATAGTATCTTGTGGTAAAAGCAACGCAAAAGCAAAGATTAATAAAGAAAACTTATCAAGTGCTAAAGATAGAGATGTAGCCATTAAAGAAGGAGCAGCGCTTATTTCTTTCGAAACCAAAGAATATGATTTTGGTACTGTAAATGAAGGTGATATTGTAGAAACCACCTTTAAGCTAACCAACTCTGGGAAAACAGATTTAGTAATTACAGATGCAAAAGTTACTTGTGGTTGTACAGTACCTGTATGGCCTAAAAAACCAATTAAACCAGGTCAAACAGAAGAAATTCAGGTTAGGTTTAATACCAATGGTAAAAAAAATAGACAACAAAAAAATATTACCTTAATTACAAATACCGAAACTGGAAGAGAAATTTTAACTCTTAAAGGTATGGTTACACCAAAAGAATAATAATAAATTTAAATAATGGATTCAGGAACAATAGCTAGTTTTTTGCCTTTCGCAGCAATGATTTTAGTCTTATACTTTTTTATGATAAGACCACAAATGAGTAAACAAAAAAAAGAAAAAGCATTTTTAGCAGAAATTAAAAAAGGCACAAAAGTAGTCACTACAAGTGGTATTCACGGAAAAATTTCAGAAATCAATTCTTCCGACAACACGGTTACTATAGAAACTGGTGCTGGAAAAATAAGATTTGAGCGTTCAGCAATTTCAATGGAACTCACTAATAAATATTTAGCACCCGCTAAAAAATAATTATTTTAAAAACATATAAAGTGAGCTTTTTCTATAATTAGATAAAGCTCACTTTTTGTTTACAGCCTTTTTAAGTATTTTGCAATAAAATATAATCTATTGGTGAAAGCTATTAAAAAAATACCGAAAACTTTTTTTACTTTTTTAGTAATATCATCTTTAATATGGCTCTTAATTACCTTTTCTAAAGAATATAAAGCCGTAATTAGTTACCCTGTTAAATATACAAATATTGCACAAGATAAACTGCTGCAACAAACACCTGTTAAAGAAATAAACCTAGTTATAAAAGCTTCTGGTTTTAAGATTTTAAGAACAAAATTTTCTCAAAAAACCATTCAGCTTGATGCCTCAAAACTGAGAAGAAAAAATAAATCTAAATTCTTTTTTTTGTTAGATAATCAGTATTCAAAAGTTCAGAGTCAGTTACTGTCTGGTGTAGATTTACAAGAAATTATTCGAGATACGATCTATTTAGATCTAGGTTTATTAACATCAAAAAAAATAGCTTTAAAACCCAATTTAGAAATTGATTATCATATAGGTTATGATTTGTTAGATGCCATTGAAGTTACACCAGATTCTATAATAGTATCAGGGCCAGAATCTCAACTATCAAAAATCAATCATCTTAATTTACAAAAGTTAACATTTAAAGATGTGAAATCTAATTTTAATAAAAAAGTTGGCATAGAACAAACAGAACAAATTAAAAATTTAAAGTTTAAAAATACAGATGTAACCATTTCTGGTAAAGTTGATAAGTTTACCGAAGGAAAATTACAAGTGCCTTTTACGATAAAAAATATACCCGCAAACACCAACTTAACAACACTTACCCAAAATATCGAAATCGGTTTTGTTGTAGCTTTGTCTAATTTTGTAAAAGTATCAGAAGCATCGTTTAAAGTGGAGTGTGATTATCGTTTTTCGGAAAAAAATAACTTAGACTACTTAATTCCAAAAGTAGTTGTAAAGCCAGACTTTGTGAAAAGTTTTAAAATAAATCCGAAAAAAATAGACTTTTTAATTCAAAAATAAATGAAAATAATTGGTTTAACTGGTGGTATTGGCAGTGGTAAAACCACAGTTGCAAAAATGTTTGCAACTCATAAAAACAATGCAATTTATATTGCAGATGTAGAAGCAAAAAAACTAATGAATTCTTCAAAAGAAATCAAAGAAAAATTGATTGCAAATTTTGGTGAAGAATCTTATATAGCAGATACATTAAATAGAAAATTTATTGCTGATATTGTATTTAAAAATAAAGAAAAACTTGCCCTATTAAATAGTATTGTACATCCAGAAGTTAAAAAACATTTTCAAAATTTTATCAAAACACATAATAAAAAAGAATATCTTATTTATGAAAATGCCATTTTGTTTGAAAGTAATAGTCATCTTTTTTGCGATATTATAATTACTGTGATTGCTAATGTAAATACAAAAATTAATCGTGTAATTTCTAGAGATAAAACAACCAAAAAAGAGGTGTTAGATAGGATGAAAAACCAGTGGCATGACCACAAAAAAATGCTACAATCTAACTACATTATTACAAACGAAAACCTTGAAGAGACAGCGCTTCAAGTGCAAAGAATCCATAATATTTTAACAGTTAACGCTTAAATCGTTTAAATATCTTCAGCGTTTTTGTTAAAACACTCTTAAATTTACTTTAAATTTGTTAATCAACGTTAAAAACGCGATTTACCATTTTATTAAAACTTAACTTTGATTTATGCGCAAAAAAATGTTTGTTCTTATTGTGGTTTTAATGAGTATTTCCTTGATAGGAATTATTGCAGTTCAACTGTATTGGATTAACAATGCATTGGAGAGTAAGAAAGCACAGTTTAAGAACGATGTACAAAAATCTTTAGGTAGTGTTGCCGAAAGAATTAATGAAAAAGAGGAAGAGCAAATTCGATTACAAGTTCAAGATTTTATAAAAACCAAATCAATAGCAGATAATGCACAAATAAAAAATTATCTTTTTCAGCAAATAGATACCACAAACAACAGAAAAATTACGTTTGGAACCACTATTTTAGAAGAAAATTTTGAAATTCCATTAGATTTTTTAGACGATGAAAAAATAATTTTTACTAGAGTTACTGGTAAAAAAGATTTTGCACAGACAAGATTTATAAAATCAGCAGATGATATCTTGAATTCTGTAGATGAAAAAAGATATTCTTTTACAGGTAGAATGAAAGTTCTTGAAGATGGACAAATTTCTGAAATTTCGAAAAGTTACAAAAAGCATAATCCAATAAACCAAAGAGTAAGCAATAGAGAGTTAAATGCTACTATAAAAGACGAACTTAGAAAAAGAGATATTAATTTAGATTTTAAATATGGAGTTTACACAAGAGATGGTTTAGCCACTCCTTTAAAATCTGGTTATTATACCATAAATCCTAAAGGTAGTTATAAACGAGAGTTGTTTTCAGATTCAGAAGGAAACCCTGAGCACATTTTGTACATCACTTTTCCAAAACAAGACAATCATATTTTATCGGGAATATCCAGTATTTTATTACTATCCTTATTTTTTATTTTTATTATAATTATTGCTTTTTCAAGTTCTTTGTATCAACTAATTAAGCAAAAGAAAATATCAGAAATAAAAACAGATTTTATCAATAACATGACGCATGAATTTAAAACACCAATAGCCACCATTAATTTGGCTATAGATTCTATAAAAAACCCAAAAATTATTAGTGATAATGAAAAGGTTTTGCGTTACATTAATATGATTAAAGACGAAAATAAACGAATGCACACGCAAGTAGAAAACGTACTGCGTATTTCTAAATTAGAAAAAAATCAATTAGAAATAAGTAAGGAAACCATTGATGTGCACGACGTAATAGATGACGCAATAAACCATGTAAGTTTATTGATTAAAGATAAAAAAGGCGTTATACATACTCATTTCGAAGCCATAACAACAGAAATATCTGGTAACGAATTCCATTTAACCAACGTATTTGTTAATATTTTAGAAAACGGAATTAAATATACAGAAGGTGCACCTGCATTAGATGTATATACAGAAAGCACTAATAAATTTTTTATTGTTAAAATAAAAGATGAAGGAATTGGAATGAGTAAAGCTGTTCAAAAACATGTTTTTGATAAATTTTACAGAGAGCAAAAAGGAAATATACATGATGTAAAAGGTCATGGATTAGGCTTAGCATATGTAAAAGAAATTGTAGAAAAACATTATGGAACAGTTTTTGTTGAAAGCGAAAAAGGAAAAGGAAGCATATTTACAGTGAAATTACCTTTAATTTAAAAGTATAGAAATGGGAAGTAGAAAAATTTTATTAGTAGAAGACGATCCGAATTTTGGAACCGTTTTAAAAGATTATTTAGCATTAAACGATTATAACGTTACGCATGCAAAAGATGGTATTGAGGGCCTAATTATGTTTAAAAATAGCGATTACGATTTGTGTATTTTAGATGTAATGATGCCAAGAAAAGACGGATTTTCTTTAGCACAAGATATTAGAGCAACCAATAAAGAAGTGCCAATTATTTTTTTAACAGCAAAAACATTAAAAGAAGATGTTTTAAAAGGATACTCTGTAGGTGCAGATGATTATTTGAATAAACCATTTGATTCTGAAGTTTTATTGCATAAAATTAAAGCAATTTTACAACGTAAAGAAACTGATAAAACAGCAGAATCAGAACAGTTTGAGTTTAAAATTGGTTCTTTTTTCTTTAATTCTAAATTACGTCATTTGTCAATTGGCGAAAAAGGAGAGCCATCAAAACTTTCACCAAAAGAAAGTAAACTATTGCGCATGTTAGCCATTCATAAAAATGATTTGATGCCAAGAGAATTAGCCTTAACAAAAATTTGGAGAGACGATAATTACTTTACTTCTAGAAGTATGGATGTTTATATAGCTAAGTTGCGTAAATATTTAAAAGCCGATGAAAATGTAGAAATTTTAAATATTCACGGAGAAGGTTTCAGGCTGGTAGATAAATCATAAAAAGAATACTTCCTTATAAAAAAAACTCAGCTTTAAGCAAAGTTGAGTTTTTTAAAATTTTTGTAATATGGCAGACTTTGTTAAAATTTACAATGAGAATCCTAATGAAAATCAGATTCAAAAAGTAATAAAAGTACTACAAAATGGTGGATTAATCATTTATCCTACAGATACTGTGTATGGTTTAGGTTGCGATATTACAAATACAAAGGCTTTAGAAAAAATAGCAAAACTTAAAGGCATAAAATTAGAGAAAGCAAACTTTTCTTTTGTTTGTAGTGATTTAAGCAATTTATCCGATTATGTTAAACAAATAGATTCACCAACATTTAAACTTTTAAAAAGAGCTTTACCTGGGCCCTATACTTTTATTTTACCTGGTAGTAAAAACTTACCCAAACCATTTAAAAAAAGAAAAACGGTGGGTATTCGAATACCCGATAATAATATTGCAAGAACTTTAGTAGAAACGTTAGGAAACCCAATAGTTTCAACATCTATTAGAGATGATGATGATGTTTTAGAATACACAACAGATCCTGAATTGATTTTTGAAAAATGGAAAAACAAAGTTGATATTGTTATTGATGGTGGTTATGGAGATAATTATGCATCTACAATTATAGATCTTACCAATTCTGAACCCGAAGTTATTAGAGAAGGTAAAGGAAGTTTAGATATTTTATAAAACAACTACTTTATTTTAAATCTTTAAACGTTGTTCTACCCAAAACAAAGTATTGCCAAACAATACTAGTGTGTAAATTATAATCTTGTTTTTTTATTAATATTTTACGTTTTTTTAAAAACCTGTAAAAGTTTTTGTAAAAACTTAAATGCGCTTTTAAAATAGACCAAGTGTGTACTGGTCTAAGTTCTAAGATAAATTTAAGACCTGCAATTCCGTCTAAAATCAAACGAGAAAAAACCACAAACAAAAACCACTTTTTAGGTACGTTTTTTACAACATTTAATAAACTATTTCTAAAATTTAAATAAGTTTTATGAGGATTTGTTTCTTGTAAAGTTGCACCACCTACATGATAAACAGTGGAAGTGCCAACATATTTAACCTTGTACCCAATATTTTGTGTTCTCCAACACAAATCAATTTCTTCTTGATGCGCAAAATAATCTTCATCAAAGCCATTGATTTGATGATATATTTTAGAACGAATAAAAAAACACGCTCCAGAAGCCCAAAAAATATCCGAAATATCATCAAATTGAGCGGTATCTTTTTCTAAGTGATTAAAAACGCGCCCTCTACAATAAGGGTAGCCATATAAATCTATAAAACCACCACCTGCACCTGCATATTCAAATTTGGTTTTATCTTTATAATCTAAAATTTTAGGCTGAATAATTGCTGTATTTTCATCACTTTTAAAAACGTTTAGAATAGGGGATAGCCAATTTTCGGTAACTTCTACATCAGAATTAATTAAACAAAATATTTCTGCGTCAACAGCCTGTAAAGCATCATTATACCCTTTTGCATAACCACCATTTATGGCGTTTTCTATAATTTTTACTGAAGGAAAAACATTTCGAACATACGTAATAGAGTCGTCAGTAGAAGCATTATCAGCTACATAAATATCAGCTTGCTGTAAACTAAAATTTACGATTGAAGGTAAAAACTGTTCAAGAAGTTGTTTACCATTCCAATTTAATATGACAATTGCGGTTTTCAAGGTTGCGAATTTACATTTTAAAAATCAGTTAAGTTCTAATTTTATCTTAATTATAATTAGGAATTTCGTGCAAGAAAATATACGTTTCATTAGTAAAATCCATTTTACAATAAAAATGCGCTAAACCGTTGGTTACTATTAAGTAATTGGCTTTTAATTTTAAATTATAACGTGCAATTTGATCAAAAGTAGCTTGGGTTATTTTTACATGTGGTGCTTTACATTCTACAATAATATTGTGTGCTCCCTTTTTATCAAAAATCAGAATATCTGTTCTTTTTTTTCGGTTGTTGATGGTCAACTGTTTTTCTATAGCAATTAAAGAGGCTGGATATTTTTTTACATCAATTAAAAAAGATACAAAATTTTGCCTCACCCATTCTTCGGGAGTTAAAACCACATATTTTTTTCTTAAATTATCAAAAATAAGCGTTCTATTTTCGCTACTTTTGAGCTTGAAATTATAACTTGGTAAATTCAGTTTTATCATTAATCAAAAGTAATAAAACATCTTGTTTTAATTTCAAATAACAAACTGATATCAACAATATAATTGAATTCTTTTTCTTTTAGAAAACGCTAGAGTACCTTAATGAACGAAATAAGAACCATAGTTTCAGATATAAAAAAAGGAAATATAAAACCCATTTATTTTTTGATGGGTGAAGAGCCTTATTATATAGATAAAATTTCAGATTATATAGAAAGTACAGTTTTAGATGATGCAGAAAAAGGCTTTAATCAGCAAGTTTTGTATGGTAGAGACGCAAGTATAGAAGATATTGTAGCTGCTGCCAAACGCTACCCAATGATGGCAGAAAGACAGGTTATTATAGTTAAAGAAGCACAAGATTTAAGCAGAAGTATAGAAAAATTACTCTCTTATGCACAAAACCCACAGCCTACAACTGTGTTGGTTATAAACTACAAGTATAAAAAGTTAGACAAACGAAAAAAACTACATAAAGCAATTGCAAAATCTGGCTTGATTTATGAAAGTAAAAAACTGTATGATAATCAAGTTTCAGATTGGATTCGCAGGGTTTTAAGCGGAAAAAATTATCAAATTGAACCCAAAGCCGCGCAAATGTTAGTAGAGTTTTTGGGTACAGATTTAAGTAAAATTGCCAATGAATTGGACAAGTTAATGCTGATTTTACCCAAAGAAACCATTATAAACGACCAACATATTGAAGAGAATATCGGAATCTCTAAAGACTTTAATAATTTTGAGTTACAAAAGGCAATTGGTGCTAAAAACGTTTTAAAGGCAAACAGAATTATCAATTATTTTGTAGAAAATCCTAAGAACAATCCAACAGTAATGACCATTTCTTTACTGAATAACTTTTTTACAAAACTGTTGTTATTTCATGGCTTACAAGATAAATCTAAAAGTGCTGTATCTAAAGCTTTAGGGGTTAGTTTTTATTTTATTGATGATTATTTTGCTGCGTCAAGAAATTATCCGATGCGAAAAGTAGCGCAAGTAATTGCTTTTTTAAGAGATGCAGATGTTAAAAGTAAAGGTGTTGGGGCAAGCCAAACTCAAGCAGATATATTAAAAGAACTGGTATTTAAAATTTTACATTAAGATGAAAAATATTTTTACAAAAGAGGTAACACAACAGGTTATCAATAGAATAGAAAAACTTACACCAAAAACACAAGCCAATTGGGGTAAAATGTCTGTAGCACAAATGTTAGCCCACTGTTGCGTAACTTATGAAATGGTGTATACAAATAAGCACCCAAAACCAAATACTTTTGTAAAGTTTATGTTAAAAGCTTTTGTAAAAAAAGCAGTTGTGGGTACAAAGCCTTATCCTAAAAATAGCAGAACTGCACCTCAGTTTTTAATTGTTGATGAAAAAGAATTTGAAACCGAAAAGAAACGTTTAATAGAATTTATCAACAAAACACAACAACTTGGCGAAAAAGAGTTTGAAGGTAAAGCTTCTCCTTCTTTCGGCAATTTAACAGCTAAAGAATGGAATAATTTATTTTATAAACATCTAGATCACCATTTACAACAGTTTGGTGTTTAAGATTATTTTCTGTCTAAAAAATCTTGATAAGATTGCTGTGTGATTGCTTTACCAAGAGAATCTAATGTATTGGTTAACCCATTTTCTAAGATAGTATTTTTGCTAATATAGTCGTAAATAAAAGTGCCGTTTTTATTTAAAATGCCATATCCTTTATTAAAAACATAGTGAGCATAATTATCACTAGATGCATTAAAAATATTTTTACCAAAAATAAAGTCTTTTTTATCACCATTTAATAAGTCTAGTAAAGTGTAAGAAAAATCAACTTGACTAGAAATAAATGGTATTTTTTTTATGTTTTGATTCACTGCACCACCCAACCAT
Organism: Polaribacter litoreus; assembly: GCF_054584775.1. Classification (NCBI taxonomy): domain Bacteria; kingdom Pseudomonadati; phylum Bacteroidota; class Flavobacteriia; order Flavobacteriales; family Flavobacteriaceae; genus Polaribacter; species Polaribacter litoreus. The sequence goes on from NZ_JBTLRD010000018.1 coordinate 47,620, forward strand.
AACATCGGAATTTGAAATTTTTTAGGAGAATCATAAGGACCTTTGTGAATTGGCAAACGATTTCCATGATCTGCCATAATTACAATCAAGGTATTATTATACCAAGGTTGTTTTTTTGCAAAATCAATAAAATCACCAATTACTTGATCTGTATAATGATGTGCACTTCTAAACAAATTATCATGCGTATCATCACCAAAAACATACTCGCCTTTTATTTCGTAAGGTTCGTGGCTAGAAAGTGTTAATGCTATTTTAAAAAAGGGTTCTTTTTGTGTTTTAGATAAATCTTTGGCAAAACGTTTCATAAAAACATCATCATAAGCTCCCCATTTAGAATTCCAATCTTTAGCGTTAAACGCGCTACCATCCACAAAATTTTCAATACCTGCATTTCGTAAATAGGTATTCATATTTCCAAAATTTAAATCTCCACCATAATAAAACCAAGTTTCGTATCCTAAATCTTTCATTTTTTTAGGCAACATGGGTAAACTTCTGGTTTTGTTTGGCATACGCATAATTCTTTTAACAGGTTGTGGGTAGTAGCCACTTAAAACGGCTGGAATTCCTTTATCGGTTCTATCTCCATTAGCGTAAAAGTTGGTGAATAGAATTCCTTCCATTGATAATTTATTCAAATTAGGAGTTACATTGGGTTCGCCACCTAAACTTCCCACAACTTTTGCAGATAAACTTTCCCAAAGAATTAAAATAACATTTGGTTTATCTTTAGTTAAAACAGAATCAATATCGGTTGTTAAAAGCTTGTTTTTAGTTTTTTTGATGATGTTTGAAGCAGTTATATCATCAAAATACACATAAGGATTTGTACCATCTGTTTTGTGAGTTAGTGTGTTAAAAAAATTCCACACAAAATTTATGGCAGCATGATTGGCAAACATTTTATTAGAAAAATACACATTACTTTGATTTACAGGTATGGTTTGCAAACCACCTCTAATAGGTATAATTAAAACAGCTGTTAGTAGCAGAAAAAATGGGACTTCTAGCCAAGTTCCTGATTTGATGTTTTTATAATTTTTGAAATAAAATTTGTTAAATAGGACTATAAATATAGAGAAAATAAAAAACCATCCTAATAAGCCAGAAATTAATTGAAAAGCAGAGGTAGAGGCAATCATCAATTCTGGTGTATTCAAATAGGTTAAAAGTGACGTATCTAAACGAACACCCCAAGCTTGATAAAGACCAGCATCAATCAACAATAATAAGGTGATAAAAATAATAAGTACAATAGTGTACCATTGTATAATCTTTGGTATGATTTTATTATTGATAAATATTGAAAAAATGATCAATAAAAATGGAATTACAGATAAATAGCCAGCAAATGCAGCGTCTAAGCGTAAACCATATACGAATGTTTTTAGGGTAGTTGTTAAACCGATTTCTTGTGTTTTATCTACATAATACAACACAAAAAACAAGCGTGCAAATACAAAATAAATTATCCAAAATAAAAAATATTGTAAATTAAATAAAAGTCTGTTCTTTAAATTTTGCAAAACCTATTAATTTTTTTACAAATTAATAACATTAATTTAATGTAAAAAAATTATAAGCAAAAAGTTAGTCTATCACTTTTAATCGTGCTTTTGCAGTAACTGAAACATCAGCATAGGTTTTATCTAAATATTTTAAATATCCTGTTATGGCAATCATGGCAGCATTGTCTGTAGTATACTCAAATTTAGGGATGTAAGTTGTCCATCCAAAATGTTTTTCTGCCAGTTGTAAACGTTCTCTAATAGATGAATTTGCAGAAACTCCACCAGCTATAGCAATGTGTTTAATTCCTGTTTCTTTTACCGCATTTTTTAGTTTATCCATTAAAATTTCTACAATAGTGTATTGAATTGATGCACAAATATCATTCAAATTTTCATCAATAAAATTAGGGTTTGTTCGCTGTTGTTTTTGTATAAAATAAAGGATTCCTGTTTTTAAACCGCTAAAACTAAAATCTAAGTCGCTTACTTTTGGTTTGGTAAATGTAAATGCTTTTGGGTTTCCTAACTTTGCATATGTATCAATTAATGGACCTCCAGGGTATGGCAAGCCTAAAATTTTGGCAGATTTATCAAACGCTTCACCCACAGCGTCGTCAATAGTTTCACCTAAAACTTCCATTTTAAAATAATCACTCACTTTTACAATTTGTGTATGTCCGCCACTTATGGTTAAACAAATAAAAGGAAAAGTGGGTTTTATGCTGTTGGCATCCTCAATAAAATGTGCTAAAATATGCGCTTGCATGTGGTTTACATCAATTAAAGGTATTTCTAACCCCAATGCTAAAGATTTGGCAAAAGAAGTACCCACTAAAAGCGAGCCCATTAAGCCAGGACCACGTGTAAAGGCTATTGCAGATAATTGCGATTTTGTTACACCTGCTTGTACTAAAGCTTGCTGTACAACTGGTACAATATTTTGTTGGTGTGCTCTTGATGCCAATTCTGGAACTACACCACCATATTTAGAGTGTACCTCTTGATTTGCAACAACATTACTTAATACTTTACCGTTAAAAATTACAGAAGCACTAGTATCATCGCAAGAAGATTCTATTCCTAAAATGTAAATTGATTTGCTCATTATAAAAGTTAAAGAATAGCAAAATTAAGTATAAATTTAGCGATGCTTCTAATTTTTAAGCATAGATATTTAATAGTTTGTTAAATTTGCACGTTCTTTGTAAGAATTGGCAATATTTTTGATTCTTATTAAGAAATATTCAATTTCTGTAAATACGGCGAGACTTATCAAAAAAACAAGAAAAAAATTACTAAAACGGCTAGGGTACTTTGTACTCTTTTTGTTGTTGATTAGTATTTTGCTTTCTATATCTGCTGTGCAAACTAAAATAGGGAGTTATTACACCAATAAAATCAATCAAGATTTTGGTACTGACTTAACAATAGATAAAGTTGATTTTTCGCTTTTAGGCAGTGTGCAGCTAAAAGGAGTACAAATTAGAGATCATCATAAAGATACCCTAATCTTTGTCAATAAATTACAAACTTCTTTACTTAACGCTAAACGAATTTTAGACAGAGAAGTTAATTTAGAAAGTATTTATTTAGAAGATGCATCTTTTTATATGAAAAAATATAAAGGTGAAGATGATGATAATCTAGCTGTATTTATAGCTTCATTTAATAGTGGTAAGCGAAAAGACACTACATTAAATCCGTTTATTTTAAAAACATCTAATGTTTATGTAAATAACTTAAATTACAGAATAACCAATGCAAATTTAAAAGATTCTGTAAATTATAATGTAAATAACGCCGTTGGAAATTTACAAGATTTAGCCATTGAAGGGCCCAACTTTTCATCGAAAATAAGAGGCTTGCATTTTACAGACAAATACGGATTAGAGGTTGCAAATTTAACTACTGATTTTTCTTATTCTAAAACAGCAATGCATTTTGTAAAAACTACCTTACAAACCAAAAATACCGATATTAAAGCCGATATTCATTTTGCTTACAAAAGAGAAGATTTGGCAGACTTTAATAATAAGGTTCAAATAAATGCAGATTTTAAAAATAGTACTGTTGCCATACAAGATATTAAAAAATTTTATAAAGAGTTAAATGGAAATGATGTACTTACCTTAACAGGAAAATTAGATGGTAAATTAAATAATTTTGGCGTACATAATTTAAATTTATATTCTAAAAAAGGACTTAAAGTTAAAGGCGATTTATTTTTTGTGAATTCTGTGAATACAGAAAGAGGTTTTATTTTTGAAGGCAATTTAGATAACTTAACAGCCACTTACAAAGAGTTAAGAGGTGTTTTACCTAGTGTATTGGGCAAAAATTTACCATCAGAATTCGATAAATTGGGTAAATTTAACATTAACGGCCTTGTAAAAGTTACTCCAGAACAAATACAAGCCAACATTAAAGTAAATTCAGAAATTGGTGCAGCAATTTCAGATTTACAGATATTAGATATAGACAATATTGATTACGCCAATTATGATGGAAAAATAGAGTTTAAGAATTTTGATATTGGTAAATTTTTTAACGATCCTTTGTTCGGAAAAATATCTTTAATAGGCGATGTTGACGGAAGTGGTTTTAAGCTCGATAATGTAAACACCAAATTTATAGGAGATATTTCGCAATTTCAATTCAAAAATTATAGCTACAGTAATATTTCTGCAAATGGCGAGTATCAAAATAATAAGTTTGATGGTGAGTTAACTATAGATGATCAAAATTTTAAAATGAAATTTAATGGCTTGGCAGATTTATCTTCTAAAATTCATAAATTCGATTTTAAATCAGCCATAACCTATTTAAATTTAAAAGAAACCAACCTTTTTACTAGAGATAGTATTGCCGATTTAAAAGGGTTAATTGAGTTAGATATAGAAGGTAACACGTTTGATGATATTATAGGTAATGCTGTTTTTAAAGACGTTTTTTATACCAATCAAAAAGAACAGTTTCGTTTTAAAGAATTTAAAGTATTGTCATCATTAAAAGACAGTATCAAAACTATAGAACTGATATCCGAAGATATTGCAGAAGGATATGTTACAGGTAAATTTACGTTTTCAGAAGTGTCTAAAGTAGCCCAAAATGCTTTGGGTAGTATTTACACCAACTATCAACCATATAAAGTTGCACCAAATCAGTTTTTAGATTTTAATTTTACAGTTTACAACCAAGTGGTAAATGTATTTTTTCCCGAAGTTTATATTGATGATAACACCAAAGTAAAAGGAAAAGTGGCTTCCAATAAAAATCAGTTAAAACTTACATTTTCATCGCCACGAATAGATGTGTACGGAAACGAATTGAAAGATATTTTATTACGAACAGATAACCAAAACCCTTTTTATAACTCGCATTTAACTGCATCAGAGGTTAATACAAAGTATTACAAGGTTTCAAAACTAAACCTTATCAACAAAACCGAAAATGATACCCTTTATTTTAAATCAGAATTTGATGGCGGTTTACAAAACAACGAAAATTTTAATTTAGATTTTTATTATACCATTAATAGCGATAAAAAATCTGTTGTAGGTTTTGAAAAATCTACTTTTAGTATCAAAAATACCGCTTGGAACATTAACCCTGATGCCAATAATCCCCATAAAATCACCTTCGATTTAAAAAATAACGACTTTAACTTTAGTCCGTTTAAATTGATTTCTGGCGAACAAGAAATTAAATTTAAAGGAAGTGTAAAAGGTACAACAGAAAAAAATCTATCAGCAGATTTTACCAAAGTAAAACTACAAAGTTTTTTACCAGAAATAGATAGTTTGGCATTAAAAGGTAAAGTTTCTGGAAATCTAGATTTTATTCAGAATGATAATATTTACAAACCAGAAGCCGCTTTAATTATTAAAGATTTTGAAGTAAATAACTTTAAACAAGGAGAATTGGCTATCAATATTATTGGAGATAATTCTTACGAAAAATATGATATAGACTTATCCATTAAAAACGAAAAAGTAAAAAGTATTGCAGCAACAGGAGATTTAGATTTTACAAATACAAGACCTTTAATAGATCTCGAAGTGTTTTTAGAAGAGTATAATTTAGAAGCATTTAGCCCTTTAGGCAAAGATGTAATTTCATCTTTAAGAGGCAGTGTAACTGGTAATTTTAATTTAAGAGGTTTTTTAAGAAACCCAGAGATGCAGGGTACATTAAGGTTTAAAAATGCAGGTTTAAAATTTCCGTATTTAAATGTTGATTATGATTTTGCAGGTGATGCTACAATATCTCTAGATCAGCAATCATTTATTTTAGATGAAATTAATTTATTAGACACCAAATATAAATCTAAAGGTAAGTTTTTAGGAAGTATTACACATCAAAACTTTGAGCAATGGTTTTTAGATTTAGAAATTCTAACAGACAATTTAGTAGCTCTTGATACTAAAGATAGTGAAGAAGCCCTTTATTATGGTACCATATTTATGGACGGATCAGTTTCTATAACAGGTTTAACAGATCAAATTACAATTGATGTAAATGCAAAAACAAATCCGAATACAACATTTGTAGTACCTTTAAAAGACGTAGAAACTGTAGATAGTTACAGTTTAATTCATTTTAAAACCGATAAAACCAATACCGAAGAAAGGCAAAGAGAACTTGCCAAAGAAGCCATTAAAGGCTTAGACTTAAACATAGACATAGAGGTTACTAAAGATGCAGAAGCACAAGTAGTAATAGATGAAGAGAATGGTAGTCAGTTAACTGGTAGAGGTGCTGGAAATCTTCAAATACGTATAAATACCAGAGGAAAATTTAATATGTTTGGAGATTTTAGAATAGACAACGGAGTGTATGATTTTAAATATGGAGGCATTATCAACAAACCCTTTATCATTCAAAAAGGAGGCACAGTATCTTGGAGTGGTAACCCTTATGAAGCCAATTTAGACGTAACAGCCATTTATAAAGCTAAAGCAAACCCAGGTGTTTTATTGCAAAACTTTAATACCAATCGAAAAGAAGAGATAGATTTAGTTACAAGAATAACAGGGGGCTTATTTGATTCAAAACAAGAATTAGACATTCAATTAACCAATGTAGACCCTACCATAGCTAGTGAGCTTGAGTTTATTTTAAATGATAATAACGTAAACGAAAAAACAACACAGTTTATATCTTTACTGGCTTTTGGCTCATTTAGAAACCCAGATAGAGTTAGTTTTGATGTAAATAATACTCTGGCAGGTACAGCCTCAAGTGCAATTGCAGGGGCATTTTCTAGCTTGTTAAATAGTCCAGATAGTAAGTTTCAGTTAGGTTTAGATTATCAGCAAGGAGAAGTTAACGATATTGATCGTTTAAATATAGACAATCAAGTAGATTTATCTGTAAGTACGCAATTAAGTGATAGGGTAATAATTAATGGTAAAGTCGGGGTTCCTGTTGGTTCTGAAACTCAATCTAGTGTTATAGGTGAAGTAAAAATTGAAGTTTTATTGAATACTGAAGGAAATTTTAGAGGAGTTATTTTTAATCGACAAAACGAAATTCAATATTCGCAACAAGAAGAAGGCTATACACAAGGAGCAGGATTTTCTTATCAAGTAAACTTTAACACATTATCTGGTTTACTTCGAAAAATTGGTTTAAAAAAGGAAAAAGAACGCATAAAGAAAAAAAGAGTTAAAACAGATACTCTTAAACAAAAAACAAACAAATTAATTAATTTCGAAGGCAATTAAAGTAAGTTTTTTTTAACCTTAAAGAATTTAATAAAAACAAGTAGATAAACGCAAACGCTTTCGGTTTTAAAAGACTATTATTCTCTTTAAAACAAAGGGTTTGTAGCCTATAACGTTTTCGTAGTTTTTTTATTTTAAATCATTAAAAAGCAGTAAATTTACATCATAAATTATGGAGAAAATTAAAAAAATAGGAGTCATGACATCTGGAGGAGATGCTCCAGGCATGAACGCAGCAATTAGATCTGTAGTAAGAACTTGTGCCTTTTATAAAATAGAATGTGTTGGTATTTACAGAGGTTATGAAGGGATGATTGAAGGTGATTTTACAAATCTTGATGCTAGAAGTGTAAAGGGTATTATTAACAAAGGAGGAACTTTTTTGAAGTCTGCAAGGTCCAAACAGTTTATGACCAAAGAAGGTAGAAAAAAAGCTTACGATAACCTAAAAGCGGCCGAAATTGATGCGTTAGTAGCCATTGGTGGAGATGGTACTTTTACAGGAGCTTTGGTTTTTAATGAAGAGTATGGCTTTCCTGTTATGGGTATTCCTGGTACAATTGATAACGATATTTTTGGTACCACTCATACTTTAGGTTACGATACAGCATTAAATACAGTTGTAGATGTAATTGATAAAATTAGAGATACAGCTTCCTCTCACAATAGATTATTTTTTATTGAAGTGATGGGTAGAGATGCTGGTCATATCGCATTAAATGTAGGAGTAGGAGCAGGTGCAGAAGAAATTTTAATCCCTGAAGAAGATTTAGGGTTAGAACGTTTAGTAGATTCTCTTAAAAGGAGTAAACAGTCAGGAAAATCATCTAGTATTGTAGTGGTAGCTGAAGGCGATAAAACAGGTAGAAATGTTTTTGAATTAAAAGATTATGTAAACGAACACATGCCAGAGTACGATGTTCGTGTATCGGTTTTAGGACACATGCAAAGAGGGGGCTCACCATCTTGTTTTGATAGAGTTTTAGCAAGTAGAATGGGTGTAAGAGCAGTAGAGGATTTGATAAAAGGCAAAACAAACTTAATGGTGGGTTTAATTAGCGATAAAATTGCAGTTACGCATCTAGAGCAAGCAGTAAAAGGAAAATCAGAAATAAATCAAGAATTAATACGTGTGTCAGACATAATGACCACATAACATTTTAAATTAAGTATAAATGATAAAAGTAGGAATTAACGGATTTGGTAGAATTGGAAGATTAGCTTTCAGACAAACAGTTTCAAGAGATAACGTTCAAGTTGTTGCTATAAACGACTTATTAGACGTAGATTATTTAGCATACATGTTAAAATATGATTCAGTTCATGGAGCATTTGATGGTGATGTTGAGGTAAAAGATGGTAAATTAGTTGTAAACGGAAATGAAATTAGAATTACAGCAGAAAGAAACCCAGCAGATTTAAAGTGGGATGAAGTTGGCGCAGAATATGTAATTGAATCTACAGGATTTTTCTTAACAGAAGAAACTGCAGGGAAACACTTAGAAGCAGGAGCAAAAAAAGTAGTATTATCTGCACCTTCTAAAGATCATACACCAATGTTTGTAATGGGTGTAAACAACACAGAATTAAAAGCAGATCAAAAAATATTTTCAAACGCATCTTGTACAACCAACTGTTTAGCACCAATAACTAAAGTTTTAAATGATAATTTTGGTATTGTTGAAGGTTTAATGACAACTGTACACGCTGCTACTGCAACTCAAAAAACTGTTGATGGTCCTTCTATGAAAGACTGGAGAGGTGGGCGTTCTGCAATAGGAAACGTAATTCCTTCTTCTACAGGTGCAGCAAAAGCTGTAGGCAAAGTAATTCCTGCAATGAATGGTAAATTAACAGGTATGGCTTTTAGAATACCAACTATGGATGTTTCTGTAGTAGATTTAACTGTAAAGTTAGAAAAAGCTGCATCTTACGATGAAATTTGTGCTGCAATGAAAGCGGCTTCAGAAAGTGGCCCAATGAAAGGCATTTTAGGATACACAGAAGACATGGTGGTATCTCAAGATTTTGTGGGCGATACAAGAACATCAATATTTGACGCTAAAGCAGGTATTGCTTTAAATGATAACTTTGTAAAAGTTGTTTCTTGGTATGATAACGAAATGGGATACTCAACTAAAATAGTAGATTTAGTAGAATACTCAGCATCATTATAAATAATAACTAAATTGGTTATTTAATTAAACAAACCTAAAAGTAAGAAATTACTTTTAGGTTTTTATTTTAAAATTTAAGTATGGAAATAGCAATTATAGCTCATGATGGCATGAAAGCAGAGATGGTACAATTTTTAAATGAGCATAAAGAAACATTGCTTCAAAAAAAGATTAGATTAATTTCTACAGGTACTACAGGTTCTAAAGCAGAAAAAGCTGGCTTTAATGTAACTAAATATTTGTCTGGCCCAATTGGTGGCGATGCACAAATTGCAAGTAGAGTTGCAGAGGGTAAGTGTAATATGGTTTTATTTTTTAGAGATCCGCATGCAAAACATCCTCATGAACCAGATATTATTATGCTATTAAGAATTTGCGATGTGCATAATGTGCCTTTAGCTACAAACCCTGCATCTGCAGATTTATTGATTAGTGCTATTTAACAGCAATCATACTAATTTCTACATTTACAAACTTAGGTAAATTAGCAACTTCTACAGTTTCTCTTGCTGGAGCTGTTGCTTCGTCAAAATAATTTCCATAAATAGTATTAATTTCAGAAAATTGATGCATATCAGCAATAAAAATAGAAGTTTTTATCACGTTTTCGAATGTCATTTCAGCAGCATCTAAAACAGCCTTTAGGTTTTCCATCACTTGTGTAGTTTCTGCTTCAATTGAATCTAAAACCAATTCACCAGAATTAGGGTTAATTGCAATTTGGCCAGAAGTATATAAAGTATTCCCGCTTAAAACAGCTTGATTGTATGGGCCAATAGGTGCAGGTGCTTTTGCTGTTGTAATTATTTTTTTCATTTTTTAAAATTAAGTTTTACAGGTTTTTTTATATAGATTGTTAAAATAACCTATCTGGTGGTTTGTTTTTATCCCATTTTAAGTCAGATAAAGTAGATGATTTTACACCAATAAAAAAGGTATATGAAGAAACTGAGCCAAAAGGAACCCAATTAAAATTGAATTGCCAACTGTCTAAATCTCTCGAAAAATTAAATCTAGAAAAAGAAAACGCACCTCCTTTTATATCATATCCAGAAGAGTAGCCAATTTTCCATTTTGGAGATAATTCTATATTACCACTAAAACCTAGAGTATGATTTTGAATTTCTCCAGGTGCAAGTCCTGTATTTCTGTAATTGGCAGCATAAACTAAGTTTACAGACCAAGGTATTTTTGCATTATACAATTCTGTTTCTTTTGTTTCTCCTTTTTTATTGTTCATGCTTTGATTTCCTCCAGGAACTCCCTGCCTGTTTGTTGGGTCTATTTGTGCACCCATAGTATCAGTTGGGTTATTGGCGCCATTACCATTCTTATTCTTGTCATCATTTTTTTTATCTTTATCAAAATCGGTGCTAGAAATAGAATAATTGGCAGTTAGAGTTGCACTTTGTAATCTAAATATATTGGGATTGAATTTATCTATAGTTTGCCCATCATCATTTACTTGATAAGGGTTTAAAGACCCGTTTAAATTTAATGCAAGTTTATCTTTAAATAATCGTGTACCTGCATTAAAACTAACATTTGCCCATCGCAAACTATCTGCTGCAAAATTATAAGACGTATTAAAATTAAGGTTATTTAACAGCATCACTTTTTCATCTTCCTCATCACTATCTGGGTCTTTAGGTGCCATTTTAGCTTCTAAAACATTATTTAAAGAAATACCTACAGAATTTGTAATTCCACTTCCTGGTGCTCTGTATAAACTTTGATCAAAAATAGTATAACTCAAAAAATCTGTAGCATCATCGCTTTGTTGTACTTGACGTATAAATTTTGTGCCAAAATCTGGGGTGTAATTGTAAGAAATAGATGGTCTAAAGGTGTGTCTTATTGCTTTTAATCGTCCTTTTTTAAAATTAAAAGTACCATAAATATTGGTTGATAAACTTACACTAGCATTGTAAGTTCTAAATGTTTTAAAACCTGTTAACGTGTCTGTTACAACTTCTTGTAAAGCTGAATCGTATTTTTTATTGATATAATTAAAATTCCAACTTTCTTGATAATTTACACTTGGTGATAATGTAAAATATTTAAAGGCCTTAATATTTGTGTTTGTGCCTGTTCTATGTTGTACACCAGCTTTTGCAGTTTGAAACATTCTTGGCGTAAAAAACTCATCATCAGTTGTATTAATTAAATATTGACCTTGCATATTGTAATTAAAACCTAATTTTTGAATTGGATTTTTCTTAACGCCATTTTTACCAGCAAAAGGATATACTCTGTTCATGTTAAGTGTTAACGAAGGCAGAGTCATGGTAATACTTTCTGTATTTGTATTTTGTTGATGAGATGCGGTTACAGCCATGTTAAAAGGTGTGCCAACAAAGGTTTTACTGTAATTTATGGATGAATTTAAGGTGTTATTTTGATTTTGTGCTGCGTTAAATTGATTTAAAGATTCTCTAAAAAACTTGCTACTACCTAAATTTACAGAAGCTGTAAACCTAGAATTAGGGCTTGCTTTTGCATCTTGACTATGGCTCCATCGTATGTTAAATCGATTACTTTTACTAAAATTATCAAAGCCTCTAATACCACTAATATTACTTTCGTAATTAAAATTAAAAGTTCCATTAAATCGATATCGTTTTGTGTAATTAGAATTTGCTCTTAATCCCCAACTGCCGTTTGCCCAAGCATCACCTGTAAGGGTTAAATCTACATAGTCATTTATTGCAAAATAATATCCACCATTTTGTAAACCAACACCTCTATCACTACTACCTGTATCAAAAGCAGGAATTAGAAATCCAGAAGTACTTGTTTCACTCATAGGAAAATAGGCAAAAGGTAGCACAAGAGGTGTAGGTACGTCTGCTAAAACCAAGTTACTGAGCCCAACAATAATTTTTTTACCTGGCACTAATTTTGCTTTGTTTGTTCTAATATAATAGTCAGGTACTTCTTTTTCTGATGTTGTAAATTTTATTTTTCTAATGTAAATTGTAGAATCGTTAACACGCTTGGTTTTTGTTCCGTAAGTAAACATTTCTCCTTGTTTGGTTTTTAAACCATAAATTAAAGCGCGTTTTGTTTTAAAATTATAGCGTATAGAATCTTGTTCAGATTCTTGCCCACCTTGTTTAAAAATAGGTCTTTGGGTATACCCAGTACTATCTAAAATACCCTTTGCAAAAAGCGTGTTTTTTTTGTAATCTATTATTACAATACCCGCTTTTAAATCAATATCAGTATACGTAATATTAGCTTCGTTGTATAAGGTTACTGTTTTTTCTTTTGCATTTTGAATTGTGTAATCTTTTGCAGTATGCTTAATAATATCTTCAATAGACTCTTTTGGTTTAATAGAATCATTAACAATAGAATCTTTATTTTGCAATAGAATGCTATCTTTTTTAGAGATTTTTAAAGCGTCTTGTTTGTTTGGTTGTACAGAATCTTTTTTTACAATAGGAACTTCAATTTTTTCTCTAGATTTTACATCTTGAGAAAAACTTATCTTAACAACAAAGAAACAGCAAAATAAAAGTAAGTATGATAGGTTTGATTGCAATGCTATAAATACTATTTTTGTAGGTGAGTAAAAGTATGGCTCAATATTTGAATCTCAAAATAAATGATGCCAAAATTAGTTAAATTTTATTGATGAATTTTCTACAAATCCGCAAAATTAATACCAAACTAAAAAACTTATTATTTTTAGTGATGTCTTTGGTTGTGTTTTTTTCTTTATCAACGCTAAATGCACAAAAAAAGTATACCATTGTATTAGATGCAGGTCATGGAGGTAAAGACCCTGGTAATTTAGGTAATGGATATAAAGAAAAAGATATAGCCTTAAAAGTGGCTTTAGAAGTTGGTAAGCAATTAGCTTATGAAAAAGATATCAAAGTGATATTTACCAGAAAGAATGATGTGTATCCAGAACTTTGGAAAAGAGGCGAAATTGCAAATAACGCTAAAGCAGACCTGTTTGTATCTATTCATTGTGATTCTCACACCTCTAATGCTTTCGGGGCAGGAACTTTTGTTTTAGGGTTAAGAGGAAATAAAAAAAACCTAGAAATTGCTAAAAGAGAAAACGCATCTATACTTTTAGAAGACAATTACGAAAAAAGGTATAAGGGCTTTGATCCAAATTCTGCAGAATCTGTAATTGGTTTATCGCTTTTACAAGAAGAAAACTTAGATAAAAGCTTAGAGTTAGCCAGTCTTATTCAAAATAATTTTGCCTACAAACTAAAAAGAAATAACAGAAAGGTAAAACAAGATAACTTTCAAGTATTAAGAGAAACCATTATGCCCAGTGTTTTGGTAGAATTGGGTTTTTTAACCAATAAAAAAGAAGGCAGGTTTTTAAACTCAAAAAAAGGGCAACAACAAATGGCAAAGGCTATTTCAGATGCTGTTAAAAACTATTTTAATAACCTAAAATTAAATGCTGTTAGTATTGATACTAGTAATTATAATGATGTTGCATATAAAGATCTTATAGAGTTTAAAGTACAAATAGCATCTGGTAAAAATAAAATACCAACAAAATCTTATAATTTTAAAGGCCTTAAAAATGTTCAAAGGGTTAAAATCGGCAGTTATTACAAATACTATTTTGGTGTTTCATCTTCCTATAAAGCAGCATTAAAATCATTAAAAATAGCCAAACAAAAAGGATATAAATCTGCATTTATGGTTGCTTTTAAGAATGGAGAAAAAGTATCTGTAAAAGATGTAAATAAATTGCCGTAAATTTGGGATACTCTAACAAAAATAATTAGTAATATTGTTAACAAATTTCTAAAGATGTCAAAAGAATTAAAAACAGGTATAGTAATTGTATTAATAATAATTGGTTTTGTTTGGGGATTCAATTTCTTAAAAGGGCACGATTTGTTAGATGGTAAAGCCCGTTCTTTTAAAGTTGAGTATTCTAAAATTGGTGGTTTAAATAAAGCAAGTGCAGTAACTTTAAATGGATTAAAAGTTGGTCAAGTAAGTAATATTGTTTTTGATGAAAGAGCAGCAACAAGAGGGCATCTAATTGTTACTTTTAACTTAGAAAATGACTTTGAATTTTCTAAAAACAGTGTTGTTAGAATATATTCGCCTAATCCTTTAGCCGGATCAAGTTTAGCAATTATTCCAGATTATGATGGAGAGCCCGCAGTTTCAGGAGATACATTACAAGGCGAAATGGAAGAAAGTTTATTTACTGCCATAGGCGAAAGATTAGATCCTTTACAAACAAAAGTTGAAAAAGTTATTGAAAAAGCGGATACTCTTTTTGCAGGAATCAATAAAATTTTAAATAACGAAACCATTGACGGAATTAATTCTTCCGTTTCAGATTTTTCTATAATCGTATCAGAACTAAAACAAACTATAAAGTCTGTAAATGGTATGGTTACAGACAATAAAAGCAACTTAAAAACAACTATAGAAAACACCAAAAATATTACCAATAACCTTAATAAGTTGTCAGACTCGTTAACCACTGTTAATATCAATAGTATTGTTGCAAAAGCAGAGAATGCTATAGCTAATTTTAATGAGTTGTCTACAAAACTTAACTCTAACAATGGCACCATTGGTAAATTGTTAAATGATGAAAAATTATACAATAATATAGAGGCTGCAACTAAAGAGTTAGAGCAATTGCTAAGAGATTTAAAATTAAATCCAAAAAGATATGTTCATTTTTCGGTTTTTGGTAAAAAACCAAAAGAATATACCCCGTCTTTGCCTGATAGTTTGCGAGTAATAAAAGAGTAAACCTTTAAAAATAGATAGAATAATATGCAATACTTACCCAACATATTTTTTGCGTTAGCTTTAATAGCTGGTATTGGTTTTTTTGTGATGAATATCAAAAAATTATCAAGAAATATCAAACTAGGAAAAGATGTAAACAGAACAGACAGAAAATCTGAGCGTTTAAAAAATATGATGATGATAGCTTTAGGGCAATCTAAAATGGTAAAAAGACCATTTTCAGGATTTTTACATATCATTGTCTACGTGGGGTTTATCATTATAAATATAGAAGTTTTAGAAATTATTATTGACGGATTATTTGGTACACACCGTATTTTTTTAAATGTAATTCCAGTTTCTGTTTACGGCTTTTTAATTGCTACTTTCGAAATCTTAGCAGTTTTAGTATTAATCACAGTGGTAATCTTTTGGTTGCGTAGAAACGTATCAGATATCAAACGTTTTATGAGCCGAGAAATGAAAGGTTGGCCAAAAAAAGATGGAAACTACATTTTGTATTTCGAAATTGTTTTAATGACTTTATTTTTAATAATGAATGCTACAGATACTGCTTTTCAAGAAGCAGGTGCAGGCAATATTATTAGTCAATTTATAGCACCTTTATTTGATGGATATTCACCAGAAGTGCTACATTCAATAGAAAGAACTGCTTGGTGGATTCATATTTTAGGCATTTTAGTATTTTTAAATTATCTATATTATTCTAAACATTTGCACATTTTATTGGCATTTCCGAACACTTATTTTGCCAATTTAAATCCCAAAGGACAATTCAATAATTTAGAAGCAGTTACCAATGAAGTAAAATTAATGATGGATCCAGATGCAGATCCTTATGCAATGCCAGAAGAAGGAGCTGAAGATGAAGTGCCAGAAAAATTTGGAGCATCTGATGTAACCGATTTAAATTGGGTGCAATTATTAAACGCATATACATGTACAGAATGTGGTAGATGTACGTCTTCTTGTCCTGCAAACTTAACAGGTAAAAAGTTGTCTCCTCGTAAAATTATGATGGATACCAGAGATCGTTTAGAAGAAGTGGGTAGAAATATCGATGCAAATAATGGTGTTTTTGTTGATGATAATAAGCAATTATTAAACGATTATATTTCTCCAGAAGAACTTTGGGCGTGTACAAGTTGCAATGCTTGTGTAGAAGAATGTCCTGTAAATATAGATCCATTATCAATTATTATGGATATGAGAAGATATTTAGTGATGGAACAAAGTGCTGCTCCACAAGAGTTAAATATGATGATGACAAATGTTGAAAATAATGGTGCTCCTTGGCCATACAATCAACAAGACAGATTAAACTGGGCAAACGAAGAGTAAATAATTTTTCAATTAATAAAATTATCAATTACGAATTGTTTAAATTCTTAATTTGTAATTTAAAATTCATAATTTATGATAGTATCAACAATGGCAGATATGATGGCTCAAGGCAAACAACCAGAAGTGTTATTTTGGGTGGGTGCTGCTGGAAGTTATGATGATAGAGCCAAAAAAATAAGTAGAGCTTTTGTTAAAATATTACATCAAGCCAATGTAGATTTTGCAGTTTTAGGCACAGAAGAATCATCAACTGGAGACGCAGCAAAAAGAGCAGGAAATGAGTTCTTGTTTCAAATGCAAGCCATGATGAATATCGAAATTTTAAATGGTTATGAGGTTAAAAAAATTGTAACATGCGATCCTCATTCTTTTAATACTTTAAAAAACGAATATCCTTCTTTAGGAGGTAAATACGAAGTATATCATCATACACAATTTATACAAAATTTAATTTCTGATGGTCGTTTAAATATCGATAATACTACTTTAAAAGGTAAAAGAATAACTTTTCATGATCCTTGTTATTTAGGTAGAGCCAATGAAGTGTACGAATCTCCAAGAGATTTAATAAGAAGATTGGGCGTTAATTTAACAGAAATGAAACGTCATAAAGAAACCGCTTTATGTTGTGGTGCAGGAGGTGCACAAATGTTTAAAGATGCAGAACCTGGTGATAAAGAAGTAAACGTTTTACGTACTGAAGATGCTCTAAAAACCAAACCAAACATTATTGCTACAGGTTGCCCTTATTGTAATACAATGATGACAGACGGAATTAAGTTTAAAGAAAAAGAAGGTCAAGTTTTGGTAAAAGATATTGCCGAATTAATTGCAGAAGCCAATAAATTATAAGCTATGAAACAGATATCAATTGCATTTTTGTTCTTTTTAATATTGTTTTCTTGTGGAAAAAAAGAAGTTAAACAAGAGAATACAGAATCTAAAGAACCAGAAACAGAAAAAATAGTACCTGAGGTAGAAGTTGTTCAAGAACCAGAAGTACAAGAATATTACCCTGAGTTAATTTTTACAGTGCAAATTGCAGCATTAAGAAAACAAAACGAAAGTTTATATAACGTTGATGGTGTAAGTACTTACGATGAAAATGGATTGACAAAATTTAGATTAGGAGAGTTTGAAACCTATAAAGAAGCTAGAGCGTTTAGATTGAAAATTTTAGACAAGTACAAGGACGCATTTGTTCAGGCATTAAAAAATGGTGTCCCAATTTCAATTACAGAAGCATTACAAAACTAGTGTATGGAAAAACAATTTCAAAACGATATCGTTTTAGAATTACCTAATATTACTAAAATAGAATTTAAAAGAATTGATAAAAGTTACTTAAAAGTAATTTGTATCAATTTTTTTTTAATTTTTATTTCTTTTTTTACAGGATTAATTGTGCTGCACCAATTTGCCTTTACAGATGAATTTAATAACTATGTAGCGTATATTTACGGCATTTTTGTGGTAATTTTTGGAGCCATTTATGGTTATATTCGATTAAGTTTTCCGCTAAGAAAATACGCTCTAAGAGACAAAGACATTTCATATAAACGCGGCTTATTGATTAAAAAGTTAACTACGGTACCTTTTACAAGAATACAACATGTAGAAATAGATGAAAAACCAATTTCAAGACTTTTTGGCTTATCCTCTTTAAGTGTTTATACAGCAGGAGATAGCAGTGATGATCTTGAAATTAAAGGGTTAACCAAAGAAACAGCATTACAAATAAAAGAATTTATTAGTACAAAAATAGATGCCTGATTCATTCGATTTTTCTCAATTTTCAAAACAATCTGCAAAAGGGATTTTTGTTATATATGTAAATCTTATTTATAAGGTTGTAAAAGCATTATGGATCCTTTTATTCATTTTTATACAGCGCTTTTCTAAACTTTCAACTACAAATACAACCTATATTTATTTAGGTATTTTAGTTCTTTTGCTAGTTTTATTGGTTAGAGCGTATTTGATTTATAAAAATTTTCAGTTTAAAATAGAAAATGAACATTTTATTTTAAAACAAGGCATTCTTAAAAAAACAAATACCTCAATAGCTTTTGAAAGAATTCAAAATATTAATTTTAAACAAAATCTTGTTCAACAAATTATTGGAGTTTTTGAGGTGAGTATAGAAACTGCAGGCTCTAGCAAAACAGAAATATCTATAAAAGCGTTATCGTTAGAAAAAGCAACAGCTTTAAAAGAATTTATAGCTAAAAATAAAAATGATAGTCAAAAAATCCTTCAAAAAGAAGAAAATAAACCGTTGGTAAATATTGGTGTTAAAGCCTTGTTTAAAGTGAGTTTAACCGAAAATCATTTGCAAAACTTACTCTTATTTTTAGCGTTATTATTTGGGTTGTTCAATCAAATTCAACAGATTTTTGATGGTTTAGGACAAACAGAAAATTTAGATGGCTTTATAGAAGAAAATGCCAATGCTTTTTCAGCAAGTCTTTTTTTTATACTTTTTATATTAATATCACTTACAATTATTGCATTACTAACCTCCTTTGTTAGAATTTTTCTAATTCATTTTAATTTAACAGCTTACTTAACAAAGGACGCTTTCGAAATCAATCAAGGTTTGTTTACCAAGAAATCTATTGTTTTAAAAAAGACAAAAGTGCAGAATATTACCATTTCAACAAATCCTTTAAAAAGAATTATAGGTATTTCTTTCATCACCTTTAAACAAGCCGTTAGTGGACAATTAAATCATAAAAAGAAAGATAAATTAATACGAATTGTAGGGTGTAAAAAAAATCAAGTAGCCACCATAAAATCAAGTTTATTTAATGCTGATAAGGTTGAAAATTGCGATAAGAAGTTTCCAGATAATTATTTTAAAAGAAGACTTTTTATCTTCACATTTTTATTTTTGATAATTGCTTATTTGGGCATTTTTTTAGGATTCCAACACTACGAAATCTTTTATTCAGTAATTCTAGTAATCCCTTTTGTCGTATTTTTGATTCTTAAAAAGGTTAAAAAACGATTTTATAAAATATCGGATGAAATTTTGCTGGTTGGTAAAGGATTATTAGAAACGCATCATACCTATTTAGAAATTTTTAAAGTGCAAAATATACAAATACAACAAACTATTTTTCAAAAAAGAAGTAATGTTGCAGATTTGGTGTTGCAAACTGCATCAGGTAAAATAAAAATTCCTTGTATACCTTTTAAAGATGCCATAAAAGTTTATAATCATACACTGTATAAAGTAGAAACAAGTCAAAAAGAATGGATGTAAAAAATTTTATAAAAGCAGCACGTTTACGAACTCTGCCTTTATCTGTATCTGGTATAATTGCAGGTTCTTTTATGGGAGTTTATCATCTCAATTCAGCCTCTCCAGGCAGTGTTCAAACTATGATATGGATAACACCAACTTTTTGGTTAGCAATCTTAACCACAATTGGCTTCCAAGTCTTATCTAATTTTGCCAATGATTATGGAGATGGTGTAAAAGGATCTGACAAAAATAGAACAGGAGAGGCCAGAATGGTTTCATCTGGGGCAATTACTCCAAAACAGATGAAAATAGCAATGATTATTACAACTGTCATCACTTTACTAATTGCCTTGTTGCTGATTTATGTAGCTTTTGGTAGCAAAAATTATGGCTATTCTATTTTGTTTTTTCTTCTCGGAATTGCCTCAATTGCAGCAGCAATAAAATATACGGTTGGTAATTCTGCTTATGGATATTCTGGTTTTGGCGATGTTTTTGTTTTTTTATTCTTCGGATTATTAAGTGTGGTTGGTAGCTATTTCTTATACACTAAAAGTATTAATTTTGACATTTTTTTGCCTGCAATTTCCATCGGTTTTTTAAGTACAGCCGTATTAAATTTAAATAATTTAAGAGACAGAGACGAAGATAAAAAGAATAAAAAAAATACGTTAGTTGTAAAACTAGGTGCAGAAAAAGCCAAAAAATACCACTATTTTTTAATTTTTTCGGCCTTAATTGCTGCGTTAATTTATGTTGTATTAAATTATAAAAGTGGTTTCCAATTTTTGTTTTTAATAGCTTTTATTCCGTTAATAATCAATGTAAATACAGTTGCCAACAATACTGTTCCTGCTCAATTAGATAGTGAATTGAAAAAAGTAGCTTTAAGTACTTTTTTGTTTGCCATTTTATTCGGAATTGGCAATAGCATCTTTTTATAAATAGTAAATCTTTTAGAAAATCAATGAAAACAGTAAAAATAATCATAGGAATCATTTCTGTTTTGAGTATCATTTTTTTTGCTACTGGTTTGGTAGTAAAAGAAACCACTTACACAGCAGAAGTTTCTATAGATAAACAAGTTGAAGAGGTTTTTACCGCTTTTAATAAAAAAGGAAATATAAAAAACTGGATTCCTGAGGTAAAATCTGTAGAAGTATTAAATGAAAACTTAGGAAAAACAGGTAATGTCTACAAAATGGTTGTAGAAAATCAAGGACAAGAAATTACAATGACAGAGAAAGTAATGGCTTATGTGCCAAATGAAAAGGTTACTTTGTTTTTTGATGCTGAAAATATGCTAAAAACAGATGATTATACTTTTACAGATAAAAACGGAACTACCTTGTTAAAATTAAAGGCAAGTTGTCAAAGCGATTCGTACATTATGGCCTGTTTGTTTCCGTATTTTAAAGGTACTTTTCAAACGCAAGATCAATCGTATTTAAATAATTTTAAAGAGTTTATAGAAAAACAATAAATTGTGATTACAGCAACCTACAAAAAATACATTCTTAATTTTAAAAATCCAAGTGGTACATCTCGTGGTATTTTAAGAACCAAAGAAACGTGGTTTATTATTTTAGAAAAAGAAGGCAAAATAGGCATTGGAGAAACAGGACTTTTTAGAGGATTAAGTAGTGATGATGTGGCTAATTATGAAGATAAGTTGGTTTGGGTTTGTGCTAATATTAACAAAGGATTAGATTTTTTATTAGCAGAAATGGCACAATTTCCATCAATTCAATTTGGTTTAGAACAAGCTTTTTTATCCTTAGAAAGTAATGATAAATTTGAGTTATTTCCCTCAAATTTTACCAAAGGAAAAGAATTTATAAATATTAATGGATTGATTTGGATGGGCGAAAAACAATTTATGAAAAACCAAATCAAAGAAAAACTAAAAGCTGGTTTTACGTGCATTAAAATGAAAATTGGTGCTATTGATTTTGATACTGAAATCGATTTATTAGCGTCTATCAGAAAAGAATTTACATCAAAAGAAATCGAGTTAAGAGTAGATGCCAATGGCGCTTTTAATGCAAAAAATGCTCTTGAAAAATTAAAACGATTATCTGAATTAGAGCTTCATTCTATAGAGCAGCCCATCAAACAAGGTCAACCAGCAGAAATGGCAAATTTGTGCAATAAAACACCTTTGCCAATTGCTTTAGACGAAGAGTTGATTGGCGTTTTTACATCCGAAGAAAAGAAAAAAATAATAGCGCAAATCAATCCACAATACATCATCTTAAAACCTAGTTTAGTAGGTGGTTTTGCTGGAAGTACAGAATGGATTAAATTTGCAGAACAACAAAATGTTGGTTGGTGGATTACGTCTGCTTTAGAGAGTAATATCGGTTTAAATGCTATTGCGCAATTTACCTATCAATTGCAAAATAAACTACCACAGGGTTTAGGTACTGGGAGTTTGTTTACCAATAATTTTGATAGTCCATTAGAGGTTAAAAAAGGAACTCTACAATACAACTCTTTACAAAATTGGAATTTTAACTTAGTATAGCATTATGCTAATTTTTAATTTATAATATCAATAAAACAAACAAATGAACTACATACAACAAGGTTATAAAGGAGATTTAGGAATGTGGAAATACTTGGTTTTCGCAGGTTTATTTTTCGGGTTTATGGCTCTAAATTTTATTGGATTATTAATTCTTGAAAATCTAGATCCAGATTTTAATGTAGAGCAATTGATGAGAGATCAAATAGCAGCAAAAGGAGCAAGCCAATTTTTAATTGAAAACTTAATTCCGTTTGCCATTGGTTTAATTGCATTATTACTTTGGGTAAAATTTTTGCACAAACAAACCTTAACTTCATTTACTACTTCAAGATCCAAAATAGACTGGAAACGTATATTTTTTGCCTTTTTTTTATGGGGAATTACAACCGCTGTTTTATTAATAATCGACTATAAATTATCGCCAGAAAGTTATCAGTGGAATTTTAATTTTGATAAATTTTTGATGCTTGCTGTAATCGGAATTCTTTTAATTCCGTTACAAACCAGTTTCGAAGAGTATTTTTTTAGAGGTTATTTAATGCAAGGTTTAGGAATTGCTACAAAAAATAGATGGTTTCCTTTAATCTTTACTTCGGTTATTTTTGGTTTGCTACATATTGCTAATCCTGAAGTTGATAAATTGGGCTATGGAATTTTAGTATATTACATAGGCACAGGTTTTTTCTTGGGGATTATTACGTTAATGGACGAAGGTTTAGAGTTGGCATTGGGTTTTCATGCGGCCAATAATTTAATTACAGCCTTATTGGTAACTGCAGATTGGACTGTTTTTCAAACAGATTCTGTTGTAATAGATCTTTCTGAACCTAAATTGGGCTTTGATGTTTTTGTACCTGTTTTTGTCTTTTTTCCGCTATTGATTTTACTTTTTGCAAAAAAATACAAATGGCGTAACTGGAAAGAGAAATTAGTTGGTAAAATAGAAAAACCAGTACATTTAGAAGAAAACTATAGAGTTTTAAATGATTTTGGTGCAGAATAATTTTCATAAAAATTTTAAAATCAATGGAGTTTCTTTTAATTCTGTTGATGAAATGCTAAGTTATACCAAAGGTTTTTACAGTGATATTCATCAATTTTTAGAAACTTGGTTTTCTGATGACAAAACAATTACAGTACAAACATCTGGTTCTACAGGTGCTCCAAAATCAATTCAATTAAAAAAAGAATTGATGCTAAACTCGGCAAAAGCCACAGGTACTTTTTTTAATTTACCTCAGAAAACTACAGCTTTATTGTGTTTGCCAATACAATATATTGCAGGTAAAATGATGTTGGTAAGAGCTATTACGTTAGGCTGGCATTTAGATATTGTTGCCCCTAACTCCAACCCGTTACAAAAAGTAGAAAAACAATATGATTTTTCTGCAATGGTACCTTTACAGTTAGAAAAATCACTACCAAAAATCAATAAAATAAAGAAACTAATTGTTGGTGGAGGGGTAGTTTCTAGTTCATTACAAGTAAAATTGCAAACTATTTCTACCGAAGTTTTTGCAACTTATGGAATGACAGAAACAATAACGCATATTGCTGTAAAAAAATTGAATAAACCACTGTCATTTTTAGCAAGAATGGCGAATCAACATGCTATTCAGAAAAAAACATTTTATGAAATTTTACCCAATGTAATCATTTATAAAGATCAAAGAAACTGTTTGGTTATAGATGCGCCAAAAGTATCGGAACACGTAATTTTTACTAATGATGTTGTAGAGTTAATTTCAGACACAAAATTCCGATGGTTAGGACGTTTTGATAATGTAATTAACTCTGGAGGTGTAAAATTACATCCTGAGAAAATAGAAGAAAATCTTTCTGAAATTATAAAAACTCGTTTTTTTGTAGCAGGAATTGAAGATGAAAAATTCGGTGAAAAATTGGTATTAATCTTAGAAGATGTCATTTCAAAAACAGTTGAGAAATCTATTTTAGATAAAATTAAAAATTTAACTTCCTTATCAAAATTTGAAAAACCAAAAGAAATTTATTTTACAAAATACTTTGTAGAAACCAAGTCAGGAAAAGTTCAAAGAACGCAAACCCTTCAAAAAATTTTTACTAAATAGAATTGTTTTCATAAGTTTCAATTTAAGGTTTGTTACTATATTTTAATAACGATTATATTATTTTAACCACTTTACCACAAAAAAAGATCGTCTAAAACAGCTTTTAGACGATCTATATTATTAGTTATTTTAAAAAATCTTATTCGCTATAAATATTGCTAGAATTTCTGTAGTTTGGCCTGCTTTTATACCAATCCTTATAATCAAAACCATCACTTAAAACCCAAGTTATAAAATTTAAGTGTGCAGTATCTACACTCGCATTTTCAATAGGATACTCAAACTTACTTGGAAAATTAATAGCCCAAGGTAAATTTTCGGCTGTTTTATAATATTTACCACTGTTGGGTTGTGTATCATCAGCAGATTCGCCAAAAATAGAAGTGTCTGCCAAATCGCTTGGTGTATAATTTGCTAAGTGTACTTCTTTACCTCTTTCTTTGTTAATGATAATGAACGGATTAAAAGGAGCTAAACCAAAAGTATTTTGATTTACAGGTGTAGCTAGTTTTATATTTACCTTTAAAGTATCTGCAACTCTAAATGCTTGATCTTGTCTGGTGTTAGCAAAACCATGTTGTTTTGCATTATCAAAAACAATTATTGTTGCGCTACTTTGACCAGCTTCTGTACCATTTGCAGCGTTTTCTATATATCCTTCTGTATATGTTGTGCCAGAAACGGACTCTACTAAAGTAGGTGAAACTCCGTCTATTGTAAATCCAAAACCGTTTTCATAATTTGCTCCAATAGCTCTTACTACAAATTTACCTTCTAAAGCAACTACGTTATTTTCTGCATTGGTAATTCTGTTAAAATTATAGTCTATAACCAAATCATTAAAGTCATAATCTCCTGTTGATGGCCATAAATCTTCATAAGCTAAAGACCCAAAATTAGTGCTGTTAGGGTAGTAGTTATTGAAGGCACGCTCAGGATCTTCTGGGTAATCATCAAAACTATCATTAATTCCATCATCATCTGTATCTACAGGATCAGGATTTGATATTTGTATGTTTTCTATTTCAACATTTTCTATTGGGTTTGCAGAAGCATAAAATACAGCATCATTAAAATCATTATCACCATAAGGACGAATTAAATCTTCAAAAGCAATTAAAATAACATCTCTTTCTTTATCTAAAAGTAGTATTGAGTGTTGGCGATGTTCTATATTTTCTTCTGGATTTAATTCTTGATTTGAATATAGTAAGCCTCTACCTTCTGTTACTTCTTGTGATGGTCCATGCCAGCCATCTCTTAACAATATCCAACCTACAACAGTGTTTTTTTCAAAAGTACCTAAGTATACTTTATCTCCAGATCTTAATCCACCTCCAGAATATTCAAACGATGCGTTTGGAAATATTACATTACATTCTGTAATATCTGCTGTGGTTTTTGGAGGGAAATCTCTATCATATGTATAGTAAGCAAGAGCGTTTCTGTAACCAGCGCCTTCAGATACAAAAGTTACCCAAACATCGGCCTTGTCTAAAATTACTAAGTTTTGTTCGTTTACACCTGTTAAATATTCTGGGTGATATTCAGGTACAGGTCTGTTTTCTGGCAAAGCTGCGTTAACATCATTTAAAAAATCACCACTAATATAGTCTGGTTCATCTTCTAAATAATTTGGTACACCATTACCATTGTATCCTCCAATATAATTGATTTTTATGTTTGCATTAAAGTTTTTTTGAAGCGTGTTTTCTACTTTATTGTACAATGCGTTACTTTTACCTTCTCTAGCTTTGCCATTAACATTACCCCCATATGTATAGTATACATTTCCGTTTTCTATAGGTACTTGTACTTCTGGTATAAAACCTATAAAATCTGTTTTTAAAACCACGTCTGTCATATCTGCTTCAAAATCATAATTAAAGCTTAATTCTCCTTGCTCATTAGTTACGCCATTTGTAATCTCTACACCGTTTTCATCTTCTAAATTTGTCCAAATACTTACTTTAACATTGGCAACAGGTTTGTTGGCATTATCTTTTGTAAAGATTGATATTTTTGTTTGGTTGGTATTACTCCAATCAAAATTTGCGTTAGCTTTTAAATTGTTGATTGTGGTGGTTTCAGGATTTGTGATTTCTTCTTGAGGAAATTTTTGCTCACAAGAGCTTAAAATAAGGAATATTAGTAATAATAAACTAGAGGGAAAAGTTTTCATAATTTTTGGGTTTTTTTACAGATTCAATTTATGGTTCATCTTTGTTATACAAATCTATAAAATATTAGTTTTTATTTTTTTAATTTGAGATAATTGTATAGTTCATCAAGATAAAAAGAAATAAAGTGTTGACGAATGGTATTCGTCTAATTACACAGAATCAAATTGTTTTAAAAAACGTTATAGCGCTTGCAATTCAAACTTTTCAAACTTAGAACATTCTATAAATATATTGATATATTAGATAAATTTTGATTTTTTTCTAAAAAAAAGTAGCTATAATAAATTTGCTATAATGCTATCTTTTGATAATCATAGTGTGTTTTAAATAGAATCAAAATTTTCCGTTAAAAAGAAAAACACTTTCCTAACAAATATGTAAGTTTAAAATTGTACAATATTAATTACCATCGGTTTTTAAATTGTACTCATGTTATTTTGTAAATAAAAAAAGAGCTAACAAAGTTAGCTCTTTTGGTATCCACAGTTTTAAATTAATACCCCTAAAAATTTATTTAAACTGTGGAATTATATACTTTT
Source organism: Polaribacter litoreus (assembly GCF_054584775.1). Taxonomy (NCBI): domain Bacteria; kingdom Pseudomonadati; phylum Bacteroidota; class Flavobacteriia; order Flavobacteriales; family Flavobacteriaceae; genus Polaribacter; species Polaribacter litoreus. The sequence goes on from NZ_JBTLRD010000018.1 coordinate 74,736, forward strand.
TATATTATCTGAATAAGATTTTAGATGTACCATAATCAGTTTCTGGAGATGCTACCTTTAATAGCATAATACCTGGTTTTACTTTTAGGTTGAAATCTAATTCGTTTTTACCAGCGCTTAACTGTACTTTTTGATTGTAAATTACTTTACCAGTTACGTCTGACAAGGTAACTGTAGCTTCTGTATCAGTTTCACTAAATAGTAATAAGTTTATGTTACCTTGAGATGGGTTAGGGTATGCCATAAATTCATTCTCAAAGGTTTCGATTTTGTTAACAATTTGATCTTCAACTGCAGTTTTGGTAAACTTTACATCAGAAATTTTTAAGTCTAACTCTTTTGTTTGTGCTTCTACAGGTAAAAATGTGAATGTTAACATCGTTAAATCATCAGCAGTTAATTTATTTTGAGTAGCACTAGAGCTAAAGATATCGAAAGGCACATAATAGGTTTGCTCTTCTTCAGAGAAATCTACCATTACTTTGTATTGAGCTTTCCAATCTTCGATAGAAGATTTGATTAAGCCTAATTCCATTAATCCAGAACCTTTAGCTTTGAATGACAAGTATTTGTATTCTGAGTAATCAGCAGAAATAGTTCCTGGTAATAATGCTTTGTAAAGCGTTAAATAATCGTACTCACTTACAGCCTTAATTTCAGGATTTCTATTGATGGTATATTCATCATCTTGATATTGTCTGTCAAAATCATTCCATACAAAGTAATTCTTGATTTCAGTATAACGCTTGTCATAATCTAATCCCCAGTTACCATCAGCGTGATAGAAAGCATCTTGTACTTCTCCATCTACTTTTACCAATGCATCATATTCATATCCATCAGCAATAGCTACACGTAACGCTTGTTGAATTTCTGTAGTCAATGCATTGTCTCTAAACTTGATATTGTTTGCAGTTTCAGAATACAATTCTACCATAGATACTTCAGCAGTATTCCCTTCTTGCGTACTTCTTAAAGCCACTACCAATTCGCCTTTATCTCTATAAATTTTAGAAGCATACGTTTCTGGGAATTTTTGTACTTCAGTTTGTTGTACAGGAATAAATGCGTTTAAGTTTTCTAAAATGTCAGCCACTAACTTCTGAGTATCTTCTGGTTTGGTAGACCATACTTGGAAGTTGTACATATCATTATATTTAATATAATTGTTAACATACCAGTTGGTTTGAATTGCGTACTGATTATCGTTATTGTTTTTAGCTATGGCAAATGAGATGGCATATTCTACAACACCATTTCTTTGTTTGATTCCTTGCATTAAGAAGTTATAGTTATCGACTTTTACTTTCTGTACATTAAGAATTTCTGCGCCACGTAACCTATCACAAGAAGCTTTAGTGTGGTTATACACTTTATCTGTTGTTTTAATACCTAGTACAACACCTTTAGTTTGCCCATCAATAGAAAAGTCTACAGATAAAACTTCATCAGCAATAGTGATATCTAAAATATCAGTGGGCGATGTAACATTTGCTACATTACCAGCTACCAATTCTTCAGGAAACATGTCTAATAAAGATTGTCCTTTACCTTGGTAAGGTTGTACCGATTTCATTTTAGATTTGTTGTATAAGTTTTTACTAGACTTTACAAAGTTAGTTGGAACCGAATTTTTCTTTCTACCTACATATAATTTTGTAAGTGCATCACCAAGAGATTCAGATTCGATACCACCATTGTTTCCACCACCTGTGCTAGCAGAACCAACGATATAACCAAAGTCTTGAATTAAGTTGATTTCGCTTTGGTTTAAATTAATTGTACTTCTATTTGCAGTACCTACACTATCCCAATCGTGCGTTTGCACTAAATCAGATGGTGTTTTACCAACAGGGATTCCTGAAGTAACTGTACTAATATCAACTTTTACAGTATATGAACCTTTAGGTAAACCTGTAAATAAATAGTTACCATTAGCATCTGTAGTTGTTACAATATCAGGATTGAAATTAGGTCTTTTTGATACTAAAGTAACAGTAGCACCTTGTAACCCAGATTCACCAGCATCTTGAATTCCATCACCATCAGCATCATACCATACTCTGTCTCCAATAACACCTAAACCAATATACCCAAAGTCTTGGTCTAGATTATTTTCTCCAGCAGCTAAATTTACATTAGAAGAGTTTGCAGAACCAGTACCATCATTATCAAAAGTTTGTGAAAGTTCAGCAGGAGTAACACCAGCAGGAAGTCCAGCAGTAACCGTAGATACATCAACAGAAACAGTATAATTACCAGCAGGCAAATTATCGAATACATAATTACCATTAGCATCAGTAGTGGTCGTTAAGTCGTCTGAGTTATCAGCAGGCGTTCCAGGATCTAAAGTAACAGTTGCCCCTTGAAGACCATTTTCAGCACCATTTTGAGATTCATTACCATCAGTATCATACCATACTCTGTCTCCAATAACACCTAAACCAATATACCCAAAGTCTTGTTCTAGGTTATTTTCTCCAGCAGCTAAATTTACATCAGAAGAGTTTGCAGAACCAGTACCATCATTATCAAAAGTTTGTGAAAGTTCAGCAGGAGTAACACCAGCAGGAAGCCCAGCAGTAACCGTAGATACATCAACAGAAACAGTATAATTACCAGCAGGTAAATTATCGAATACATAATTACCATTAGCATCAGTAGTAGTCGTTAAGTCGTCTGAATTATCAGCAGGCGTTCCAGGATCTAAAGTAACAGTTGCCCCTTGAAGACCATTTTCAGCACCATTTTGAGATTCATTACCATCAGTATCATACCACACAGTATCACCAATAGAACCAGGCTGTTGAACTATACCAAAATTTACTTCAGTTTCTACTACTGTACCAACAGAAACAGCTATTATTCCGTTTACATTTCCATCATTTCCTGCAGAAGTACCTTGATGTTCACCGATGTTCGTCCATGTTGGTGGTAAATTCGGAGTTGTAGAACCATTTGGATTTGTATGTAAAACTACAGTATAATTAGAATTTGGCTCTACATTATCTAAAAAAGCATAAGAACCATCATTATTAACAGGTATGGTGTCTATAATATCGTTAGAGTTATCAACTAAACTTACATATAGCTGAGTACCGCTTGGCGTTGAGATTCCTGATCCATCAACTGTATTGTCAGTTAATTTATCTATATCATTAAAAACATTTCCTTTTAATCCGGGTACTAAAGGATTTGTAGGGTTGTTTTCGAAAGTATCATCTGAGATACCGTAGAATTTAACATCTGCATCACCTAGATTGTCTATTCTAAACCCATAAATTGGTTGATTTGTATTAAATAAACTAACATCAATTACAGAAAAATATTGAGGTTGATCATCAAATCTACCTAACGATCCATAACCAATATTCCAGTCATACTTTTTATTTCCGTTTGGTGAAGTAGTACCATTTTGCTTTCCAAACCTCAATTCCCTTGCAGGAGCTGCTATAGGGTTTCCATTAATATCAAGTGGCACTAATTGAAAGTTGGTATTTCCATCTCTTTCACTTACTACCAAATAGTCGTCGTTAGTTAATGCTTTTGACCAATAAATATCAAAATCATCACCTGCTGGTGTATTTGAAGATCCGTCATAAAACATATAGCTTAATGCATTTCGGCTTGTAACCATATTTTGCATTGCATCTTCCCAATCGCTCACTCCGTTAGATATCAGTGTTTCAGTTCCTTCTGTGTAAACACCCACACCTGTTGTGGCATTGGTAAAATTGTTACTATGTAAGAATGCACCTTTGGCATTTAAAAAATCAAGTTTTTTTATTGTACCTCCGTCATTTATTTTTATGTAATTCATTAAAACAGGAAGCGCTGTTTTATTTGCATTGATGGTAGGATCTACACCTCCGCTAGTTTGTGTAATGGTGTTACCATTAAATTCAATTTGTACTTCTGTTATTGTTTTGTTGTTTGTACCTAAAACTACATCGTAAAGGGTTTGTGCTGATGAAATTGTAGGTAATAAAAGCAATAGGATAAGAACAGGAAAAAATCTCATATCTGAGATTTTAAAAAGATTGACTCTATGTGAGCTTAGAGTTTGGGAACTGTTATTCATGACTGAGTTGGTTTTAAGCCTTATTTCTGACTAGTTTTTAGGGTTATATAGTTGCGTGTAAAATTATTCATATTTGGAGATTATTCACAAAATAATCGTTAAGTGAACTGATATTAAAGACGAATAGTATTTTTTAAACATAATTTTTCAATTGCATGTATCATACAATAATTACACAGTTGGGAGAAATGCTTTTTGGGGAAAATAATTCTTATTTAAGTGATCATTTCAAAAAAATGATGTACAAAAATAAGGTATTTATATAGAAGTATAGGGGGTAATATAATTTACGCAAACATAAACAATTTTTGTTTTATGTAAAAACACAAGTTTTATTTTTTTTTAAAAAAAGAGAGCTGTAATAAAACAGCTCTCAAATATTCAATAGTTTTAAATTAATACCCCTAAAAATTTATTTAAACTATTGTTTTTATAAATGTCTTAATAATATATTAAATAGAGTTTTAACTGAAATAGGTTGTTATCTAAAAATTATTTTAGAAGTACCATAATCGGTTTCAGGAGATGCTACTTTTAAAAGCATTACTCCAGTTTTTACTTTAAAGTTAAAATCCAACTCGTTTTTACCAGCGTTTAGTTGTACATTTTGGTTGTAAATTACTTTACCAGTGATGTCCGATAAAGTTACAGTTGCTCTTGTATCTGTTTCACTAAATAAAAGAAGGTTAACAGCACCTTTAGAAGGATTTGGATAAGCCATAAATTCATTTTCAAACTTCTCAATTTTATGAACTATTTGATCTTCAACCGCTAATTTGGTAAATTTAACATCAGAGATTTTTAAATCTAGCTCTTTAGTTTGAGCTTCTACTGGTAAAAATGTAAAAGTTAGTGTTGTTAAATCATTAGCTTTTAACTTATTTAAAGTTGCACTAGAACTAAATATTTCGAAAGGTACATAGTAGGTTTGTTCTTCTTCAGATAAATCAACCATTACTCTATATTGCGCTTTCCAATCATCTATAGAAGATTTGATTAAGCCTAACTCTATTAAACCAGATCCTTTTGCAGTAAATACTAAGTAATTGTACTCTGAGTAATCTGCAGATAATGTACCAGGCAATAAAGATTTATATAGCGTTAAATAATCATACTCACTAGTAGCCTTTATTTCAGGATTTCTGTTGATGGTATATTCATCATCTTGATATTCTCTGTCGAAGTCGTTCCACACAAAATAATTTTTAATTTCTGTATATCTTTTATCGTAATCTATACCCCAGTTTCCATCAGCATGATAAAAAGCGTCTTCAACTTCGCCATCTACTTTAATTAAGGCATCATATTCGTATCCATCAGCAATATCAACAGAAAAACTTTGTTGAATTTCTGTAGCTATAGAGTTGTATCTATGCTTAATATTATTAGCGGTTTCAGAATATAATTCGACCATTGATACTTCAGCAGTATTACCAGCTTTAGTACTTCTTAATTTTACAATTAATTCACCTTTATCTCTATAAATTTTAGAGGCATAAGTTTCAGGAATTTTTTGAGTTTCTGCCTGAACTATTGGCATAAATGCTTTTAAATTGTTTAATACATCAGCAACTAATTTTTGCGTATCCGCAGGTTTTGTTGTCCAAACTTGAAAATTATACATGTCGTTAAACTTGGTGTAATTATTAACATACCAGTTACTTTGTATGGTATAATTTCCATCATTATTGTTTTTAGCAACAGCGAAAGAAACAGCGTATTCAACCTCACCACTTCGCTGTTTAATACCTTGCATTAAAAAGTTATAACCATTGATTTGAAGTGGCATAACATTTAAGATTTCAGCACCACGCAATCTATCACAAGATGCTTTGGTGTGGTTGTATACTTTGTCAGACGTTTTAATACCTAATACTACACCTTTGGTTTTTCCATCGATAGAAAAATCTACAGATAAAACTTCGTCTGCAATGGTGTAGTCTAAAATATCAGTTGGTGACGTAACATTTGCTACATTACCAGCTGCTAATTCAGCAGGAAACATATCTAATAAAGTTTGCCCTTTACCTTGATAAGGTTGTGCTAATTTCATTTTAGACTTGTTGTAAAAGTTTTCAGAAGACTTTACAAATTCAGTTGGAACAGAATTCTTTTTTCTACCAACGTAGATTTTAGAGATGGCATCCCCCAAAGATTCAGACTCAACACCACCAGAATTACCACCAGAAGTACTACCAGAACTAATTGCATAGGCGAAATCTTGCTCTAAGTTATTTTCTCCTCTTGATAAATTAATGGTACTTCTATTTTCGGTACCTATACTATCCCAATCATAAGTTTGTACCAAATCTGTAGTTGTTATACCAGCTGGAAGACCTGATGTAACTGTACTTACATCAACTTGTACTGTATAAGAACCTCTAGGTAAATCAGTGAATAAATAATTCCCATTTACATCAGTAATAACGGTTTTATTAGGTGCGTAATTTGGTCTGTTAGAAATTAAGGTAACAGTTGCGCCCCCTAAACCATTTTCATTTGGATCTTTAATTCCATCTCCATCTGTATCGAACCAAACTACATCTCCAATTGAGCCTAAGTCATTAGGTAGTACAGTAAACGTAACATCATCAGTTGTTGCAACACAATCACCATCAGCAGCAATCGTGTAACGAATTACGATAGTAGTATTAGTGTTGATGTCATCTGGCGTATAAGTTGATCCAGAGATTGAACCACCACCAGAAACGATTGACCAAGTACCACCAGCAGGAGATCCTGATAAAGTTTTAGTTTCATCTTCTGTGATAGAAGCCGTAGACGTTGTATTGTCAGCAACTACATCACATACAGGAGTTACCGTAAACGTAACATCATCAGTTGTTGCAGCACAATCACCATCAGCAGCAATTGTATAACGAATTATTACAGTAGCATCTGTATT